>JAQVWU010000094.1 GCA_028709565.1 Eubacteriales bacterium | reverse complement strand
CCCGGTTGTTGACCAGACGGTAAAGGGTCAGCATATCCGACCCCTCCGAATTGCTCAGCGCCCGCGCGTAACGCAGGATGCGGGTGGCGGTTATCTGCTTGGGCGAAATAACGCTGTCCAGCCCGAGATTGGCGGCTATTTCGAGCATGGACGGCCGGTTGAGCTTGGTAATCACCTTTGCGACATCGTTGCTTTTGGCGTACAACGAAATGATGATATTTTCCTCATCGATGCCGGTTATCGCCACGCACGCGTCGGCTCCCCGTATGTTTTCCTCTGCGAGCACATGATGGTCGGTCCCGTCGCCGCAAATCACCTTCGCGCCCGGCAGCAGCTCGCTGAGCTCGGCGCAGCGTTTTTCACTGCTTTCGATAATCTTTACCGATATCCTCGTTTCGAGCAGCTGCAGCGCCAGATAGACGGCGATGCGCCCGCCGCCGATGACAATGACATTGCGCGATTTATGTTTATATACCCCGGCCGCCTTGAAGAAGGAGTCCAGTTCGCCGTGCGACGCGGTAAAATGGATCCTGTCCCCCTCCCTGAGGGAAAAATCCCCCGAGGGGATTATCACATCGCTGTCGCGGTTAACCGCGCACACGAGAATTTTCGTCCTGAACCGGCGGCTCAGCTCCGATAATTTCCGCCCGGCCAGCAGGCTGTCCGGTGTAATCTTCAGTTCCGCCAGGTCCACCCTGCCTTTGGAAAATGTATCGACGTTTATCGCCGAGGGAAAGCGCAGCGCCCGCGATATCTCGCTCGCCGCCTCATATTCGGGATTGACCACCATGTCCAGTCCCATTTCATCCAGCATAAAGACAAACTGCTTTGAGTATTCGGGGTCCCTGATACGCGCGACGGTATTTTTCGCTCCCAGCTTCTTGGCAACCAGGCAGCACAGCATATTGACCTCGTCGGCTGAGGTGGTGGCAATAAGCAGGTCCGCGTTCCTTGCTCCGGCTTCAAGCTGGACATTATAGTTGGCGCCGTTGCCCGCCACTCCGATGACATCGTATGTATCCACAGTTTCGTCAACGGTGACCCCGTCTGTATCGACAACGGTGATATCGTGATTTTCCTTTACCAGCGATTCGGTCAGCGTCAGTCCGATCTTGCCGCAGCCGATTATTATAATGCGCATATTGTTATCCCTTCCCAAACAATCCGCTCTTCCGGCGGATTCATACGATGCGGATTTATACGATACGGATTTATACGATGCGGATTTATACGATACAGTATAGCACTTTTTTTAAAAAAAGCAATATCCCCTGCCCGTTTGACTCCTGATAATCGAGATAATTGAGATAATTGAGATAATTGAGATAATTGAATAACATAATATGATCAACAAAACCGGAGGAATAAATTGTCGGACAATAAAAAAATCCCCCGCGAACCAATCGGGGAAAATTTCGAAAATATTATAGACGCCATTCAGACCGAATGCCGTTCGGTCTTTGCCGCCAAGCTGGAGGATTACGGTCCCTCCTGGCTGTTCTTCCGGGACATCTCCATGGTCGACCAGCTCTGGATAAAGATACGGCGGGTGCGCACCCTGGAGGCGGGGGACAAACCGGCGGTGGACGAGGGGCGGGACTCGGAGTTTATCGGTATTATAAACTACGCGGTCATCATGCTCATGAAGCTCAAATGGCCCGAACGCTATCCCGCGTCCGATGTTGTGCTGGACCGTCCGGATCTCGCCTTCAGCGCCGAAAAGGCGGCGGAGGACTACGATCTCGTATGGGAGGAACAGAAGGCCCTCATGGAGCGCAAGAACCGTGATTATTCGTCGGCCTGGACCGGCATGCATCCATTTTCGATAACCGACCAGATTGTCACCAAAATCTACCGTATCAAGACCATACTGGGCAACGGCGGCCGGCTGCTTATCTCCGAGAATATCGACGCGCAGCTCATGGATATCATCAACTACAGCGTCTTCGGTCTGATCATGGCGCGCGGTCTGATCTGACTCTTATCATATGTTCTGCAGCCAACGAATCACCGCCTCCGCGCACAGGGCGTTGGTATAGGCGGTATGCTTAGGCGAACCGGCGTGTTCGGCCCACAGCCCGTTGGTGCCGGCGGCATTGACGAGTGATGTGAAGAGTTGTGCGTCCTCCCCCTTCTGCGCCAGATGATACACCAGCATGCCGGCGTCACCATAGCGACAGCGCGTCCCCCGGGCGGTGACCGGCAGAAAGCCGGACGGCAGCGCGGATTTTTGCCGGAAGTCCGCAACGGTCTCCCGCTTTATGATATCGCTGCCCAGATATGAGGGCAGCAGTATATCGGCGCTCACCGCCTCGCTGCCGGAGACATCCTGCGGTGTTATGCCGATGTCTCTCTGAGAGCAGCTGAGGCAGAGGTAACCGCCGGCCGTCTTTTCCAGCATAAAACCGATCCGCGGATAATATCTGTCCGCGCAGCCGTCGCATACCCCCATCCTGTAGCGTTCGCGGCGGAGCGGACCCTCCGGCTGAGCGTAGGACCGAAATCCTCCCCTCATAAAGCATGCGTTATAGGCGGCCTCCGACTCCTCAATCCGCTGCACGATTATATCATGGTCGACCTCTTCCCCTATGTTGCGGCAGATATACAATACCGCCCTGAGCCCCTCAATATAGAGCAGCGTATTGCGCGCCGACGCCTCGTATGACCGGGCATGGGACACATATCCTTCGGTTATCGCCGCCTCGGAGCCGTCGGACATAATCAGCCCGCCCCGGGCGGTTTCGAGCAGCAGCTCGGCGGTCCGGGACAGCAGCGGGCCGAGGGACTTTATATAACCCGTTTCCCCCGTCCGCCGCAGCCAGGCCGCCGCCGACAGCAGGGCGTAGGACGTCAGCACGGCGCCGCTGTCGGGCGTCCCGTCCCGCCAGTCATCGCTGCCCACCGATTCCCGGTCGTTGAGATTGCCGAACAGGCTGAGTTTTTTGGATATAAATCCCATGATTGCCGCGGCGTTTTTCCGCAGCCCGAGGGCCAGAAAGGCCCGTATAAAATAATACTGTTCGCTCATTTCGGCATAACGCTCCGACGTGCTCTTCATGACCCCGCCGTCCCTGCCCTGCATGGTGCAAAGAAAGTCGGCCGCAGATTCGAGCAGCTCCCGGGCCCTGCGCACATCGCCGGAATCTTCTTTTATTTGTATTTGCTTCAGCTGCCGCCCGACCCGCTTCGATACGGCGCTGTAATAGGCACGGTTCCGCTCCAGACCCTGCCCGCAGCCGTTCTTGAGAATGTTTTTTACCCTAATCATGTTATTAAAGGGCGACTCTGCCGACATGATTACCGAACCCGCGCCCGGCCGCAGGACAAGCCGGTTCCCCCCGACGATTTGAGCGTCCCCCTCGGGAACGAAAAAGAGCACCGGATCGACCGGTCTGTTTACCCTGTCCGACAGGCAGAAGACCGCGCAGTTGTAGTTCCCTCCCGCCAGCGGGTATGATTCGAGATAAATCATCCTGATATGGGGCGGGACAATTAGGCTGAAGACCAGGGACGCGGAGGCGGTGAAGCGGCGGACGAAGACATTGTGCCGGCGGTCCATGTGGTCGTTCAGTTCCATGAAGCACGCGCCATTTCGGTACAGCCTGTGCCGCCACACCCCCTCTTTCCGGTTCGATTCGCAGCACAGGCCGGCGGCGTTGGTTATAGCCATTGAGATAAAGGGCAACGAGGAATAGGGGGGCCCGTTTACCGCCATCAGATTGGGACCCAGAGCGAATACCAGCATCTCGCCGTTTCCCATATAATGACACTGAGGATGGGTGTTCTCCGACCATTCGTGCATGTTGTCCCCACCTTGTTCCGTTATTTCAGTCCGCTGAACTCATACCGGCGCAGCGCCTCGTAGACGGCCACGGCCACGGTATTGGACAGATTGAGCGAACGCATCCCCGCCAGCATGGGCAGCCGCACACAGCCCTGCGCGTGCCCGCTCAGCAGCGATGCCGGCAGCCCCGCCGTTTCCTTGCCGAAGAGCAGGAACACGCGTTCGGGATATGTCACATCGGTATAGCGCTGCCGGGCCTTTGTGGTAAATAAAATCAGCTCCTCGCCCCGGGCGTATTCGAGAAAGGCCGTGAGGCTGTCGTGGATTGTAAGATTGAGGTCGTACCAGTAATCGAGCCCGGCGCGCCTGAGTTTGGCGTCGGTTATCTCATATCCCAGCGGTCGCACCAGATGCAGTGCCGAGCCGGTGGCCGCGCAGGTCCGCGCGATATTGCCGGTATTCTGGGGTATTTCGGGTTCGACCAGCACTACATTTATATCGGGATTTTTATTAAGCACACATTTTGTTCCTTTTTGTAATAATATAACACCATTATACACCCCGCGCGGACAATTTACAAGGCTTAAGTAAAACAATATTTACAATTTAACATTTCAATGGACCGCCTTTTGTTATACAATATACATATTAAATCAATTATAAATCAATAAATAAAAGCGCATCGAGCGCATCGAATTGATATGATATACAGAGGAAAGTAATACATGAAATTAATCGACAGAATCATCGGCAGCTACAGCGACCGGCAGATAAAGAAAATCATGCGGGATGTCAACGCCGTGGAGGCGCTGGCTCCGAAATACAAAGATATGAGCGACACCGAACTGCGCCATACCACCCCGCTGCTGCGGGAGAAGCTGGCAGGCGGCGCCGCCCTGGACGACATACTGCCCGACGCCTTCGCCGCGGTGCGGGAGACGGCCGACCGGGTGCTGGACAAGCGCCCCTTCACGGTCCAGGTCATGGGGGGCATCATCCTCCACCACGGCAGAATCGCCGAGATGAAGACCGGCGAGGGCAAGACGCTGGTGGCCACCATGCCCGCCTACCTCAACGCCCTGACCGGCGAAGGGGTGCATATCGTGACGGTCAACGAATACCTCGCCCACATGGGCAGCGACGAGATGGGCCGGGTCTACAACTTCCTCGGGCTGACCACCGGGCTTATCACCCGGGAGCAGAGCAAAAAGGACAAACAGGCCGCCTACAACTGCGATATCACCTACGGCACCAACAACGAATTCGGCTTTGACTACCTGAGGGACAACATGGTGGTCTATAAAGACATGATGGTGCAGCGCGGGCATGTCTACTGCATCGTGGACGAGGTGGACTCCATCCTCATCGACGAGGCGCGCACCCCCCTTATCATCTCGGGCGAGGGCGAAAAGTCCACCGATATGTATGACCGGGCCGACGCCTTTGTACGCACCCTCAAGGAGCACCGCATCAAGGAACTGGATGACAAAGAGCTCAACGACGACGTCGACGCCGATTACATCGTGGACGAGAAGGCCCGGACCACCGTGCTGACCGCCTCGGGTATTTCCAAAGCCGAGCGTTTCTTTTCGCTGGAGAACCTGTCCGACCCGGAGAACGCCACCACCGCCCACCATATTAACCAGGCGGTGCGCGCCCGGGGTATCATGCATCTGGACACCGACTACGTGGTCAAGGACGGTCAGGTCATCATCGTCGATGCCTTCACCGGCCGCCTCATGCCCGGACGCCGCTACTCCGACGGGCTGCATCAGGCCATCGAAGCCAAAGAGAAAGTAAAAATCGAAAAAGAAAATAAAACGCTGGCCACCATTACCTTTCAGAACTATTTCCGTATGTACAAGAAACTGGCCGGCATGACCGGTACCGCCCTGACCGAGGAGAACGAATTCCGCGAGATCTACAGCCTGGACGTGGTGGCCATCCCCACCAATATGCCCATGATCCGCAAAGACCACCCCGATGTGGTCTACAAAAACCAGAAGGGCAAATACGACGCCATCGTCGACCAAATTATCGCCTGCCACGAAAAGGGGCAGCCGGTGCTGGTGGGTACCGTCTCCATCGAGAAATCCGAGCTGCTGTCCAAGCGCCTCAAGCAGGAGGGTATTGAGCATACCGTGCTCAACGCCAAGCAGCACGAGCGGGAGGCCGAGATTGTCGCCCAGGCCGGCCGGGTAGGTACGGTCACCATCGCCACCAACATGGCCGGACGCGGCACCAACATTATCCTCGGCGGCAATCCCGAGTTTATGGCCAAACGGGAGATGCGCCGCCTCGAATACGAGGAGGAGGTCATCGGCTTCGCGGTGGGCTCGGCGGAAACCGACGACGAGGAGCTGATTAAGGCCCGCGGGGTATATAAAGACCTGTTCCGCAAATACAAAGAAGAAATCGCCCCCCTCGCCCGGCAGGTGTGCGACGCCGGAGGCCTGTTCATTGTGGGCACCGAGCGGCACGAGAGCCGGCGTATCGACAATCAGCTGCGGGGCCGGTCGGGCAGACAGGGCGATCCCGGTGAATCGCGCTTCTTCCTCGCGCTGGACGACGACCTCATGCGCCTCTTCGGTTCCGACCGCATCGCGGGCATCGTCGACCGGCTGGGACTGGAGGACGACCAGCCCATTGAGGCGAAGATACTCTCCAATACCATCGAGAACGCCCAGAAACAGATCGAGGACCAGAACTTCACCCGCCGCAAGAACGTGCTCAACTATGACGACGTGATGAACCAGCAGCGCACCGTCATCTACAAACAGCGGCGTGAGGTGCTCGACGGCAACGACATACGGGACAGTATTGTCACCATGATAAAACAGACATATCGGTTGCCGCCTCCGCCTTTATATCGGCCGAGGACCCCGCCGAATGGAATCTGGACGCCCTGCGCACCCATTTCTTCGGCGTGCTCTGCGGCGAGGACGACTTCAAATATACCCCCGAAGAGCTGCCCTCCCTCGTCTCCGAAGATATAATAAACGAGCTGGAAAGCCGCGCCATGAAGCTGTACGAATCCAAAGACGAACTCTTCCCCGGCGGCAAGATGCGTGAGATAGAGCGCGCCCTGCTGCTGCGCAACGTCGACCTCAAGTGGATGGACCATCTGGACGCCATGGACGACCTGCGGGACAGCATCGGTCTGCAGGCCTACGCCCAGCGCAATCCCCTCAACGAATACCGCCTCCAGGGCGCCGATATGTTCGATGAGATGACCGACGCCATCCGCGAGGATACCATCCGCGAGGTGCTCTCGGTAATGCCCCGCCGCGAGGAGATCAAGCGCGCCGAGGTAGCAAAGGTCACCGGCGAAGGCTACTCCGGCACCGCCGAAGCAAAAAAAACCCGCCCGTCCACCGTCGTAAAAAGCGGTCCTAAAACCGGCAGAAACGACCCCTGCCCCTGCGGCAGCGGCAAAAAATATAAAAAATGCTGCGGCTTCACCGAAGGGGAAGCGGAGTAGGGTATACCATATATCTGAATATCGTCCATTGCTCGTAATAATAAGACGTAACCCCGTAGTGGAGGGGCTTTGGTCCTAATAGGTCAATCATCGGACGTTTATACATTCTGCCGTTTATCCGCAAAATCAACCATAAACCTTCAACTTGAATGGGGTGCACCAATGGGTTTTCGATACCTCTTTGCAGGCTTTGTTTTCCTGTTCAATCCTAATTTGAATATTTTTGACCTGCTGCCCGACTTTGTGGGCTACGCGCTTATCATCTACGGACTGCGCCGCATGCTCGACCTCGCCCCGGCAATCGCCGATTCGGTGAAGGTCTTCCTGCGGCTGTTTCTGCTGTCCCTTGCCAAAACGATTATCTTCTTTATGACCGCGGGTCTGCGGGACAAGGGCTACCTGCTGGTCTTTACCTTCATCTTCACCATCGCCGAGCTGCCCCTCATGCTCTCGGCCTTCTCGCTGCTGTATGACGGGCTCTTCTTTGCCGGCACCATGTTTGACGGCACGGAGCCTGTGAAACGCCTCGCCGGAGCCCAGCGTATGACCACCGCCTTTATCATCATCCGCGGCACCTTGACCCTGCTGCCCGAACTGGTCTATCTCTCGGTCACCGAGGATGTGGGCTACATGCTCGCCGCCTACAAGGGCGGCCTGTATGTCATCAGCGTCACCGTCATGACGGTCAGCGGCATCATCTGGCTGGTCAGGATGCGCTCCTTCTGCCGCGCCGCCGGATCGGACACGCATTTTATCAATAATATGACCACCTATTACAACGAATATATAAAGCCCAACACAAATCTCTTCACGCTGCGCCGCATTCGCTGGTCGCTGGGCTTTATCGGCGCCGGACTGTTCTTTCTGCCCGATATGTATATCGACGGAATCGACGTCACCCCCGATACCGTCGGCATGCTGCTCATCATCACCGGCCTCGCCCTCGCCGCCAAATACATCCCCGTCTATAAACCCCTCGTCATCACCACAGTCGTAGGCATCGTCACCTCGGCGGGCGGCTGGATCTATGTAAGAAACTTCGCCCGGCGCTATTTCACCTACGGCATCGGCAAGAACATGGAGGCCTTCCGCATGTTCCGCACGTCCATCGCCGTCTCGGTCATTGAGGCGGCCGTAATCGTCGCCCTGATTGTCCTGCTCACCCGCTATCTGCGCATGCTCATCGCCGACCATACCGGCATCGAAAGCGCCGCCGGCCTGTCCACCAACATCGAAAAAGAGGAGGACCGACGCCGCTCGCTGCGTTACCGCGCCATAGCCTTCGCCGTCCTCGGCATTATCTGCGCCCTCTCCGGCGTCGCCTACACCATCTCCCTCTACACCGCCCCCGCCTACTGGATGATAAACCTGCTCATCGGCATCGCCTGGCTCATCACAGCCTATAACCTCCTCTACTCCATCTTAAACAACGCCGAGAGAAAATACCTTTAAGCCGGCAAATCTCATGTTAGGAACGTGTTATTGTTACAAATTCAGTTAACGGATCACTTACGTTTCCGGTCTCTCCCTACATCACTACAGCATGGAATTTGTTTCGAAACAAAATACGTTTGGTTAATCTTTTCAATAAAACATTTGCAATAAATATTGATTTTTATAAAAACATTTGCAATAAGTATTGATTTTATATAATAACAGTGTATAATTATAAAGTAATAAAAACTTAGGAGGATTGAACTTTGAAGAAGACACTCAGAACATTATCATGCCTTTTTATGGTATCTCTGTTAACCCTGATCCCTGTTTTTGCAGTTGAGGAAGG
>JAQVWU010000001.1 GCA_028709565.1 Eubacteriales bacterium | reverse complement strand
ACAAGCAGGATATTTTGATATATCCCAAAAGTACAAGTCTCTGCATGTTTACGATTGAACCGCCGTATACTGAACGGTACGTACGGTGGTGTGAGAGGTCGGCTAATCAATTAATGGTTAGCCTCCTGCTCGATTCCTGTTTGAATCCTGATATGTTCATACACAATACAACGGGAGATGGGTTTGAGATGCAAATTACAGAGTTATTCGTTCGCCGCCGCGTTCTGCGCTTTCCTTTTCAGCGAGAGCGATACGTATAGACTGCGCGGAGCTTTCGGGGGTACACATATCGACGGGGAGTCCTTCTTTGATACAGCGGGTGAAGTAGCGAATTTCCTCGGTATAGAAATCATTGGGTGCATATACGGTATTAAGGTCAATAATATCGCCCTTGGAGGGTACGGCGGCGAACACATATTGACCTGCGAAGCTTGCTGATATGATATAGCCTCCCACGAAGTCAATACGTCCGAGACTGCCGTAATACTTATTATTTTCGGTAGTCCAGTCGGAGGTAGAGTGGGTAAAGAGTCCGTTTGAGTAATAGTAGTTAGTGCTGACGATATCAGGTCCGTCCCCCGGTATAATGCGGCTGGCACCGGAGCTGACCGCTTCGGGAATACCGAAGAAATCCTGCATCATATCGACGTCATGGACGTGCAGGTCAAGTATGGCGCCGCCGGACAGCTCTTCTTTTAGGAACCAGTCATTCCACGACCAGCGGGGGGTTCCGCCGTCCCGTTTAAGGCAGGCTGTTTTCGGTTTGCCGAATATTCCTTTTTTAATATAATCGCGTACAGCTATCGCGAAGTTACCGAAGCGGCAGCACTGTGCGACCATGAGCGTTTTGCCGGTACGCTTAGCTGCTTCGCACATCCGCACGCAATCCTCGTAGGTCAGTGCCATCGGTTTTTCGACAAGTACGTGGAATCCGCGTTCCATAGCTTCAATCGCGGTATCAGCGTGCAGGAATGTCGGCAGGCAGATATCAACGAAATCAAGTTTACCCTCTTCGCCGTCAAAGAAATCCTGTATTGATGTATAGGCGCGCGACTCTCCGATATTTTCCAGTTTCTCCTGTCGGATATCGCAAACAGCGTCTATCGATACGGGAAATCCTTCGTTATTCAGCGTATTATAGCCGTTGCGGTGTGAGCCTGTTATGCTTCCGTGGCCTATGAAGCCCATTTTGAGTCCTGACATTAGTGTTTCCTCTGTTATTATGTATTATGTTTGTGGTTTTGAGTTTATTATGTGCTTTGCCTGTATTATAACACAAGGTTATATAAAAGTACAGATTTTTTGAAAATTATTATCCGCAGAGGTGAGGTTTTTTTGTGTATCCTGCAAGGTTAGGCTATTTGGTTTTGTTAAAAGTGAAAAAGCACTTTTAATTTTGTTTAATGTATTGCTTTTATTGCATTTTTTTTATATAATATTATATTAATAACGATTGCAGGGCAGGTGATATAAGATGAATGAATTGCATCTTAAAAATATTAATATATTTAATACCGCCGAAAAACGGTTTTTAAGGGGAAACATTGATATTTGCGGCGGTGTTATTACAGCTGTAAACTACACCGATGAGAACAGCGACCCTTCACTTGAATTTGTTATACCGGGGCTGGTTGATGTACACACGCACGGACGGGGCGGTTATGGTTTCGATTCGGCTGCGGCTGAGGAGATGCAGTTTATGCGCGCTGACTATGCGAAGGCCGGCACAACCGCTGTTATGCCTTCTATCGGGACGACAACGCTTGAAAATTGGATGTCCTCCATTAAAAATATAAAACAAGCCGGATTTAAAGGAATTCATCTGGAAGGACGTTATATGAACGCAAAACGGAAGGGAGCGCATAATTCTACTCTGTTTGTCAAGCCGGATTCTGCGGAGCTTGAAACGCTGATAAATTATATGCAGCCGCTGGTTGTGCATATCACCACGGCGCCGGAACTGGAGGGCGGGGAAGCGTTCTGCCGCGCCGCGTTGTCACACGGTGCAACCGTCGGAATCGGTCACAGTGACGCGACTTACGGTGAATGTCTGCAGGCGCTCTCCTGGGGAGTTAACTCATTTACACATACTTTCAACGCGATGAGTCCGATTCATCACCGAATGCCGGGGTGTGCCAGCGCCGCTTTGCTTTCCGATGCATACGCGGAGTTTATATGCGACGGCGTTCATCTGGTTCCGGAAATTATCGAACTTTCATGGCGGGCAAAAAGACACGACCGTTTTGTGCTGATAACCGACTCTATAAGCGCGACAGGTTACGGAGACGGTGAATTTAATATTTCGGGTCATAATATCAGGATCAGCAATAAAGTGGCCCTGACCGGCGACGGGACCATTGCGGGCAGCACATTGGATCTTTTTGACGGAATGATAAATCTGATGAAGTTTACGGGAGCATCATTTGAAGAAGCCGTTATCTGCGCTACGGAAAATCCTGCCCGAATGGTTGGTTTTGACTCATTTGCCGGTATAATCGATACGGGCAGAAGCGCTGATTTATGTGTGGTATCAAACAATAAAAATGATTTAAAATATACGATTGCCGGCGGTGTCATATATGAATAAATTTGGCTGCCGGACCGCATAATATAAAAACAGGAATACCAGGGAATGACAGAGGTAAATTTTATGAAAGAGAAATTTTATATAACAACCGCGATAGCTTACGCGTCCCGCAAACCTCATATAGGAAATACATATGAGGTAATAATGACCGACGCCGTTGCCCGATACAAAAGGCAGCACGGTTTTGATGTGTTTTTTTTGACCGGAACCGATGAACACGGTTTGAAAATCGAAGGTTATGCAAAAGAACGAAACATGACCCCCAAAGAATATGTAGACGAGGTTACCGAACAGATCCGCGGTATATGGGATATGATGAACACCAGTTATGACAAGTTTATACGTACCACCGACGATTATCACGAACGCGGCGTTCAGAAAATATTCAATAAGCTATATAAACAAGGCGATATATATAAAGGTGTATATGAAGGCTGGTATTGTATACCGGACGAAACGTTTTACCCCGATACGCAGATTAAAGATGATAAATGCCCTGAATGCGGCCGGCCCGTCCAGCGTATGAAGGAGGAAGCGTATTTTCTGCGTCTTAGTAAATATACCGATCGTCTGATTAAATATATCGAAGATAATCCCGGGTTTATCGAACCGGAATCACGCAAGAAGGAAATGCTTAACAATTTCCTGTTGCCGGGACTGCAGGATTTATGCGTTTCGCGAACATCCTTTAAATGGGGCATCCCCGTCGATTTTGACGATAAACATGTTATTTATGTATGGATTGACGCGTTGTCAAACTATATAACCGCGCTTGGATATAATACCGAGGACAACGGAGGTCCCGACGGATTGTATGCGAAATACTGGCCCGCCGATGTGCATATCATCGGCAAAGACATTATGCGCTTTCACAGTATTTACTGGATAATCATGCTCATGGCCCTTGATATACCCCTGCCCCGGAAAATATTCGGCCATCCGTGGTTCAATTTTGGTATGGATAAAATGTCGAAATCACGCGGAAACGTATTGTACGCGGATGATCTTGTGCGTTATTTCGGTGTTGACGGTGTTCGGCATTATTGCCTATCGGAAATGCCGTATGCGACGGACGGCAGTATTACCTATGAGAGCATGATCGCGCGTTATAACGCCGATTTGGCCAATAATCTCGGAAATCTGGTCAAACGTACGCTTGATATGGTAAAAAAATACTTTAACGGAACCGTTCCGGTCAGTACTGAAGCCAAAACAAAATCTGACGAGGAACTTATAAAAACGGTAAACAATACCGTCGCCTGTGTTGATTCATACATGAATGATTACAGGATAGCCGACGCGGTTGAAAGTATATTCGATATGCTGCACCGCGCGAATAAATACATTGATGAAAACACCCCGTGGGTTTTGGCCAGAAATGAATCCGACAGACCCAGACTCTCCGCGGTTTTATACAATCTGCTGGAAACAATACGTATCGGGGCGGTCCTTTTATGGCCTTTTATAACCGAGACGGCCGAAAAGATACTTAACCAGCTGGGAACGGATGAAGACAGTCTGATATTCGGCGGATTGACCTCCGGAGATAAAATCGGAGAAGCGACCGTTTTGTTTGAGCGGATTGATGAAACAAAACTCCTCAAAGAGATCGGAGAAAATCATAACCCGGATGAAGCCGAAAACGATGACAAGACTGACGCGGAACCCGCATCCGAAAAAGTCGATAAAATCGATATGGATGATTTTATGAACGTCGAGCTGCGCACTGCCCGTATTATCGCTGCCGAACCGATTCCGAAAGCCAAAAACCTTCTTAAACTTCAGGTCGATCTTGGCTATGAAAAACGGCAGGTGGTTTCCGGCATTGCGAAGTTTTATCAGCCGGAGGACCTTGTCGGGAAAAAGGTAATTGTCGCGGCTAATCTTAAGCCGGTGACGCTGCGCGGTGTGGACAGTAACGGTATGATACTTGCTTCGGGCGAAGAAACCGTGCGTGTTCTGTTCCTGAATGACGATATTCCCATCGGCGAACGGATAAGATAATGCGGATTTTTGACTCACATGCGCATTACAATGACGAACGATTCAACGGAGAACGGCAGAGCATTATAACCGAAGTGCTTTCCGACTGCGTGGAATATATACTAAACGCGGGCACAAATATAAACACGAACAACGAATCGATATTGCTGGCTGAGGCATATCCGCAGTTTTATGCCTCAGTCGGCATACATCCGCACGACACAGCGCAGATAATTGATGAGAATAAGACCCTGGATATATTGAGGCGTCAGCTCACACATGAAAAAGTCGCAGCTGTAGGTGAGATTGGTTTGGATTACCATTACGATTTCTCGGACCGCGGGACACAGATGAAATGGTTCAGACTGCAGATGGAACTTGCTGCCGAAGCAGATTATCCGGTTATTGTACATAATCGGGAAGCCCACGGTCCGTGTATGGATATGGTACGTGCATTTCCGACTGTTAAAGGCATATTTCACAGCTTCAGCGGAAGCGCTGAAACGGCTGCGGAATTAATAAAACGTGATTGGTATATATCTTTTTCCGGTGTGGTTACATTCAAGAATGCTAATCGTATACTCGATGTGGTGCGTTCAGTGCCGGCGCAGAATATGCTTATTGAAACCGACTGTCCCTATCTGGCGCCTCATCCGATGAGGGGAAAGCTGAACAGATCTGATTATCTGTGCTACACTGCGGCTGTAATTGCCGAAGCGAAAGGTATGACCGCGGAAGAGTTGTGTGAGATAACATTAAATAACGCTAAAAGGATTTATCGTATAAAATGACAAAAGTAAAATGACAAAAGAAAACAGCCAACTTTTCGATTGGCTGCTTGTGTGTCGGAATCGTATTAAATTATACACCCATGCTGTTGAGTTTTGCGGCAAACCGGCTCTTTTTCCTGGCTGCGTTGTTTTTATGCAATATGCCGCGCGCGACAGCACGGTCAATCTTTTTAACGGCTGTTCTATATGTTTCGACAGCGGCAGCTTTATCTCCGGCTGCAAGAGCTGAATCATATTTCTTTATAGCTGTTTTAAGTGATGTTTTATGCATCTTGTTTTGAAGTGTTTTTGTGGCAGAAACATGCACACGTTTCTTTGCGGATTTGATATTAGGCAAACTTTTCACCTCCCTGACTGCTTAAATAACATAAATTATCTTTAAACCAAGTATTCATTAGCTGAATATACTTAAGAATAATAATTATCAATATATATTAGCACTAATGGGCGAAAATTTCAATGGTTTTCACATAAAATTAAAATATTAAATTTTTGTAAAATCTATAAATGTTAACGATATTTCATTGACTTTATTGTTGCTTTATGGTATTCTTATCTTTAATTCGATTTGAAAATCAATACACACCCCGAAATATGCGTTTTATATAAGTCATACCTTTACTTTTGCGGTATTCGGAAGTGAGAATAAGGAGTTATTAACAGTTAGTGCTTAAAAATCAACTGTAACCAGCATGTTGTGAAAGTAATAACGTTAATATTTTCTGTTCCATTCCCGTTTTATTAGTATTTTTAAGGGTATGGTTTTATTTTTCAGAATGGAGTGAATGCTTAATGGTCAAGCCACAGAAACTCGGCAACAATGTCAGAATGAGCTTCTCAAAAATCGATGAAGCGTTAAAAATGCCAAACCTGATTGAGGTCCAGAAGAAATCTTATCAATGGTTTTTTGATGAGGGGCTTATGGAAGTTTTGCGTGATGTCTCACCGATAACCGATTATTCCTGTAATCTGTATATTGAATTTGTCCGGTATTCGGTAGACTCTCAGCCAAAATACCCGGTTGAGGAATGTAAAGAACGTGATGTCAATTATGCCGCGCCCCTGCGGGTAACCGTAAGATTGTATAATAAATCAACCGGAGAGGTTATAGACCGGGAAATCTTCATGGGTGATTTTCCGCTTATGACAGAAAACGGTACTTTTGTTATAAACGGGGCGGAAAGGGTAATTGTTTCACAGATTGTGCGTTCGCCAGGTATATATTATGAATCGGAAATAGACAAGACAGGTAAACGAGTTTTTAAATCTACCGTTATTCCTTATCGCGGTGCGTGGCTTGAAGGCGAAACAGACGCAAACGATGTGTTTTATATACGAATAGATAAAAATCGAAAGATACCGGTAACAATCCTCATTCGAGCGCTGGGTATCGAAACCGATGCCGAAATAAAAGCGCTGTTTGGAAATGATCCGAAGATTACGGCAACCCTGGAAAAGGATACAATGCCCATGGATGCCGAAAAGAACAATACATCAGCAGGCGACGAGGCGCTGAAAGAAATCTATAAAAAACTGCGTCCCGGCGAACCTCCGCTGGTTGAGAGCGCGCAGCTCCTCATTAACAATCTGTTTTTTGACCCTAAGCGTTATGATCTCGCTTATGTAGGGCGATATAAATTTGACAAAAAGCTGGCTATCGGAAAAAGAATCGAGGAGTGTACCCTTTCGCGGCCCGTAATCAGCCCGATTACCGGTGAATTTTTGTTCGACGAAGGTGAACTGCTCGATGCCGAAAAAGCCCTCCTTATCGAAAACAGCGGTGTAAACGAGGTATTTTTGCGTCTTGAAAACGAAATGGAGATAAAAGTATTCTCAAACGGCATGACATTGCCGGCCTCGGTGCTCGGATATGATTTAAAAGAAATAGGGATTAACGAAAAGGTTAAACTCAGTGTACTCAATGAGATAGTAGAACAATCTGAGGGAGACAAAGACCGTCTCAAGGAACTTTGCCGCTCCCGCATTGGGGAACTTGTACCGAAGCATATTACAAAAGATGATATATTCGCTTCAATATACTATCTTATATGCCTTTCGCATAATATAGGAACGGTTGATGATATCGACCATCTGGGAAACCGGCGTCTGCGTTCGGTAGGAGAACTGTTACAGAATCAACTGCGCATCGGTTTTTCGCGTATGGAAAAAATCATAAAAGAGCGTATGACTATACAGGATACCGAGTCCATCACCCCGGAAGCGCTCATAAACATACGCCCGATAGTCACCGCTATTCGCGAGTTTTTCGGATCTTCACCGCTGTCCCAATTCATGGATCAAAACAATCCGTTAGCGGAACTCACGCACAAACGCCGGCTGTCCGCTCTGGGTCCGGGTGGCTTGTCTCGTGACCGGGCCTCATTTGAAGTTCGTGACGTGCATTACACCCATTACGGCAGAATGTGTCCGATTGAGACACCGGAAGGCCCCAATATCGGCTTGATTTCATATCTTGCCACGTATGCAAGAATAAATGAGTACGGATTTATCGAAGCCCCTTTTCGCAAAGTCGATAAGGAAACGGGTATTGTTACCGATGAAATAATGTATATGACGGCCGATGTCGAGGATAATTATATCGTCGCCCAGGCTAATGAACCGCTTGATAAAAACAATAAATTTATAAATAAAAAGGTTGTAGCGCGCAGCCGTTCGGAGATTATACAGGTAGAAGCAACCAAAGCCGATTATATGGATGTTTCTCCTAAAATGATTGTGTCGGTAGCTACATCAATGATCCCTTTCCTAGAAAACGACGATAACTCCCGCGCGTTGATGGGGTCGAACATGCAGAAACAAGCGGTCCCGCTGCTGATATCCGATTCTCCGATAGTCGGAACAGGCATGGAATACAAGGCCGCCGTGGATTCCGGTGTTGTTGTATGCGCCCGCGAAGGCGGAACCGTAGAAAAGGTTACATCGGATGAAATCACCATACGTACCGATAACGGTAAAAAAGATGTATATCATTTAATTAAATTCAAACGTTCTAACCAGGGCACATGTATAAATCAACGACCCATTGTCAATAAAGGTGATACGGTAGAAGCGGGAAGGGTCATAGGTGACGGTCCTGCCACATCAAACGGAGAGATATCACTGGGCAAAAATGTGCTCATCGGATTTATGTCATGGGAAGGGTATAACTACGAGGACGCGGTTCTTTTAAATGAAAGACTGGTCCGCGATGATGTATACACATCCATTCATATAGAAGAGTATTCACACGAAGCGCGTGATACAAAACTGGGCCCGGAAGAAATAACACGTGAAATTCCAAACGTCGGTGATGATGCCCTTAAAGATTTGACTGCAGAAGGTATTATCCGCCGCGGCACAGAGGTCCGGGCAAGCGATATTCTGGTAGGCAAGGTGACTCCTAAAGGTGAAACCGAACTGACCGCGGAGGAGCGACTGCTGCGCGCCATCTTTGGAGAAAAAGCCAGAGAGGTACGAGACACCTCCCTGCGTTTACCCCACGGTGAATCGGGTATTGTTGTCGATGTCAAAACTTTTTCACGGGAAAATGGTGATGAACTGCCGCCGGGCGTTAATAAAGTTGTCCGGGTATATGTCGCACAGAAACGAAAAATATCCGTAGGTGATAAAATGGCGGGGCGACACGGAAACAAGGGAGTTGTATCACGTATTCTTCCCCCCGAAGATATGCCGTTTTTGCCGGACGGAACGCCACTGGATATCGTTTTGAATCCGTTGGGGGTTCATTCGCGTATGAACATCGGTCAGGTTCTGGAGGTCCATCTTGGCATCGCAGCGAAAAGACTGGGCTGGAAGGTTATGTCTCCGGTATTTGACGGCGCTAACGAGTATGATATTATGGATTGTCTGGAAATGGCCGGGCTTGAACGTAACGGCAAGACCATATTATTTGACGGCAGGACGGGTGAACAGTTTGATAATCCCGTAACTGTGGGTATTATGTACTATCTAAAACTCCATCATCTAGTTGACGATAAAATACATGCCCGGTCCACCGGTCCTTATTCACTGGTTACACAGCAGCCTCTGGGAGGCAAAGCGCAGTTCGGCGGACAGCGTTTCGGTGAAATGGAAGTTTGGGCGCTGGAAGCATACGGAGCGGCTTATACTCTGCAGGAAATACTCACCGTAAAAAGCGATGATGTTACAGGGCGTGTTAAGACTTATGAAGCCATAGTAAAGGGGCAGAACATACCTACTCCGGGAGTACCGGAATCATTTAAGGTGCTTGTAAAGGAACTGCAGTCACTTGCTCTTGATGTACGCGTTCTGGATCGAAACGGCAATGAAATCGAGCTTTCAACCTTAAGCGATGATCAGGAATCATCCGGTTATGTTGTTGCGGAGGACCTCGGCGAAACGGTCGAAACCGATGAATTATTGACGTCATCATATGTAGAGGATACACCTGCTGAAGAAGATCAATATGCTGATGAAAGCGAAGATGACTACGCTGTAAATGAAGAAGCAGACTTTGATGATACCGAAGAGATATAATCAGGGGGAATATATTACATTGGAAAAAAACATCTTCGATTCAATTAAAATTGGACTGGCGTCTCCCGAGATGATTAAAAACTGGTCATTCGGTGAAGTGAAAAAACCTGAAACAATAAACTACAGAACCCTGAAAGCGGAACGTGACGGTTTATTCTGCGAACGGATATTCGGTCCGACAAAAGACTGGGAATGCCTGTGCGGTAAATATAAGCGCGTAAAGTTCAAAGGGAAAACCTGTGAAAAATGCGGGGTTGAAGTTACCACAAAAAAGGTACGCAGAGAACGTATGGGGCATATAGAACTTGCAGCTCCGGTTTCTCATATCTGGTATTTCCGCGCAATCCCCTCGCGTATCGGCTTATTACTTGATATATCACCCAGAAACCTTGAAAAAGTATTGTATTTTGCGTCATATATTGTAACCGATCCTGGCAATACACCGCTTATGAAAAATCAGCTGCTGACCGAACGTGAATATAAAGAAAATTATGAACGTTATGAAGAAGACTTTAAGGTCGGCATGGGTGCCGAAGCTATAAAAAAATTATTATCCGAAATCGATGTTGATGAAATGTCCCGCGGTCTCAAAACCGAACTGGATAATTCATCAGGTCAGAAAAAGCTGCGTATTATAAAAAGGCTGGAGGTAGTCGAATCATTTCGCAAGTCCGGAAATCGCCCCGAATGGATGATTCTTGATGTCATTCCGGTTATCCCTCCCGAAATTCGTCCAATGGTACAGCTTGACGGCGGACGCTTTGCTTCTTCCGATTTAAACGACCTGTATCGACGTGTTATAAACCGCAATAATCGTTTGCGCCGTCTTCAGGAACTGACAGCTCCCGATATTATCATACGTAACGAAAAGCGCATGCTTCAGGAAGCTGTCGACGCGCTTATCGACAACGGCAGACGCGGAAAACCGGTCACCGGTCCGAATCAGCGCCCCCTGAAGTCGTTATCGGAGATGCTGAGAGGTAAACAGGGGCGGTTTCGGCAGAATCTGCTTGGTAAACGCGTTGACTATTCCGGACGTTCGGTAATTGTTGTCGGTCCCGAATTGAAAATATATCAATGCGGATTGCCTAAAGAAATGGCGCTTGAACTTTTTAAACCTTTTGTAATGAAACGGCTGGTGGAAACACAAAAAGCCTCCAATATTAAGGATGCCAAGAAAAAAGTAGACAAAGTAAACAACGATGTATGGGATGCTCTTGACAATGTTATTACCGATCATCCTGTGCTGCTTAACCGGGCACCTACGCTTCACCGTCTTTCCATACAGGCATTTGAACCGGTTTTGGTTGAAGGAAAAGCTATAAAATTACATCCGCTTGTCTGTACCGCTTTTAACGCGGACTTTGACGGTGACCAAATGCCGGTACATGTACCGCTTTCCGCTGAAGCTCAGGCCGAAGCGCGATTTCTTATGCTGTCTGCCAATAATCTCTTAAAACCTGTTGACGGACGCGCGGTTACCGTCCCGTCGCAGGATATGGTATTGGGATCGTTTTACCTTACTATTGATCATGCCGATGAAAAGGGCGAGGGAAATGTTTACCGTGATTACAATGAAGCGGTTATGGCCTATGAAAACGGTTATCTTGGTCTTCATGCCCCGATAAAATTAAAAATGGAACGGGAAATTGACGGAGTCGTGCATTCAGGCATAATAGACGCGACGTTAGGTCGTTTGATATTTAACCGTCCCATACCACAGGATTTAGGTTTTGTCGATCGTTCTGATCCGTCAAAAATGTTCGATCTTGAAATCATGTTTGTATGCAAAAAAGACGAACTGGGGCTTATTGTCGACCGATGCATAAAGAAACACGGTCTTTCGGTTACGGCGCAGGTTCTTGATGAAATCAAACAATTAGGTTTTAAATATTCCACACGCGCAGCAATTTCAATATCAATTGATGATATAACAATTCCCAAGGAGAAAGCAACTCTGATAGCGGAAGCCGAAAAGAAGGTCGAGGATATAGCGCAGCACTTCCATCGCGGTGAATTAACCGAAGACGAACGCTACAGAAATGTAATCATGACCTGGGAACAAACGACGAGAGATATTGTGGCGGCTCTGCAGAACAGCTTTGACCGTTACAATCCCATAAAAATGATGAGTGACTCCGGCGCGCGCGGTAATATTACACATATGAGGCAGCTTGCCGGTATGCGGGGACTTATGTTTTCCGCCTCGGGACGTACAATGGAAATACCCATTAAATCGAATTTCCGAGAAGGGCTTAACATTCTTGAATATTTCACCGCTGCCAGAGGAGCGAGAAAAGCGCTTTCGGATACAGCTCTCCGTACGGCAGACTCAGGTTATCTGACCCGGAGATTAGTTGATGTGTCTCAGGATGTTATAATACGTGAAAATGATTGCGGCAGCAAAAAAGGCCTGTATGCCAGCGCGATTGCAGACGGTACGGATGTAATTGAACCTTTGAAAGACAGGTTACTGGGTCGTTTTATAATAGGTGATATAGTAGACCCGAATACCGGAGAATTAATTGCCGCCGACAATGAAATGCTGGATGAAGAACAGGTAGACAGAATAATAAAGTGTGGAATAGAAAGTGTGTATATCCGCACGGTACTTCAGTGCAAAGCGAAACACGGTGTCTGTTCATACTGTTACGGTTCCGACCTTGCGTCAGGCGATCCGGTTAATGTAGGCGAAGCCGTAGGTATCATAGCGGCTCAGTCTATCGGGGAACCGGGAACGCAGCTTACAATGAGAACATTCCATACCGGCGGTGTCGCAGGTTCGGACATCACGCACGGTCTGCCGCGTGTAGAGGAATTGTTTGAAGCGCGTCGCCCCAAGAAAACGGCGGTTGTTACCGAAATAACCGGAATCGTGTCAATTCAGGACGTTAAGCGTACACGCGCTATAACGGTAACACCTAACGAATTCGGGGATACCGATACCCCTGTAACATATCAGATACCGTTCGGCACTCGAATTATTGTTTCTGAGGGAGATACGGTTAATCGCGGTGACGCGTTGACAGAAGGATTTATGAGTCCTGCCGACATCACAAAAATCAACGGGCTTGACGCCGTATATGATTATATTATACGGGAAGTGCAGCGTGTATATCGTATGCAAAGCGTTAAAATCAATGATAAGCATATAGAAGTTATTACCCGTCAAATGACCCGCAAGGTACGGGTTGAAGATTCAGGTGACACCTCGATGCTGATAGGAACGCTTGTTGACATCGACGAATTTGAGCATGAAAACGAGGCAATACAAAATCGGATCGATAACGGTGAAATAGACTTGCGTCTTGCCATAATGTCACCGGTATTGCTTGGTATAACCAAGGCTTCGCTTCTCACCGAATCGTTCCTGTCCGCAGCTTCATTCCAGGAAACGACGAAAGTACTCACCGAAGCTGCAATTAAAGGTAAAATAGATCATCTGCTGGGGCTCAAAGAAAATGTAATCATAGGCAAATTAATACCGGCAGGAACAGGCATGGAGCGATACCGTAATATAGAAGTAGACAGAAACGATTACTTTGTCGAAGAATCCGAAGAGTAATTTATAAAATTGTCAGGTTGAAAATTATATAATTTTATGTCTCGTTAAACGTCGAATTGTGCATATGGTAGAAATATCTGTATAAATATATTAACACTTGACAATTATATTGTAGAAGTGCTATAATATATAAATGGATTAACAGTTTTGTTTTTGCGCCTTAATTTAGACAAGCGCCATTATATTTCGTTAATCCCAGTTTTAAAATAAAATATAAGAAGAAGAAAGGAGGTTCGATATGCCAACATTTAATCAGCTTGTAAGATTCGGACGCGAGAAAAGTGTTTATAAATCCAAGTCGCCGGTGCTGCAGCAGGGGTTTAATACTTTAAAGAATGTTCCGATTGATCAGAATGCACCCCAGATGCGTGGTGTTTGTACAAAGGTAACTACATCAGCGCCTAAAAAGCCTAACTCCGCCATGCGTAAAATCGCACGAGTAAGACTTACAAACGGACTGGAAGCCACGACCTATATACCGGGAATAGGACATAATTTACAGGAACACTCAGTTGTGCTTATTCGCGGCGGCAGGGTTCGTGATTTGCCGGGTGTAAGATATCATATCGTCCGGGGCACACTTGACGCACAGGGCGTTACAAAACGGATGCAGGGTCGTTCAAAATACGGAGCGAAAAAACCTAAAAAATAAGAAAAACAGCGATTTCGAATATAAACGTTTATGCCGTAGTGAAAATTTATATGATGTAACAGCATCAAAGATGCTTTAATATAGATTTATCTGACTGCGATTTTGCATTTACGAAAATATTTTTCGAGTACCTGTGATATCATTTTTAATGAAGGAGGGAAGTTCAGTGCCAAGAAGAGGTCAGATATCGAAAAGGGATGTACTCGCCGATCCGCTATATAATTCAAAGCTTGTTACAAAGCTTATAAATAATATTATGTATGACGGTAAAAGAGGCGTTGCACAGCGAATAGTTTACAATGCGTTTAAAACAGTGGAAGAAAAGAGCGGTAAACCTCCGCTTGAAGCGTTTACCACCGCTTTGGATAATATAATGCCGGTTCTTGAGGTAAAAGCGAGACGTGTAGGCGGTTCCACATACCAGGTCCCCATGGAAGTAAGACCTGAACGGCGTCAAACGTTAGGTTTGCGCTGGCTAACGACATATGCGCGCAGCCGCAGCGAAAGAACCATGGCTGACAGACTGGCGGCTGAGATCGTCGATGCTGTCAATAATACCGGCGGCGCGGTTAAGAAAAGAGAAGAAACGCACAGAATGGCTGAATCGAACAAAGCCTTTGCGCATTACAGATATTAATTTTAACAGACATTATAAAAATGATGAATTGACCATGAAGAAGACGAGGAGAGAGATAAACTAAATGCCGAGAGAATACCCTTTGGATCGGACACGCAATATAGGTATAATGGCACATATTGACGCCGGCAAAACCACGACAACCGAGCGAATTCTGTTTTATACGGGAATTACCCATAAAATGGGTGAAGTTCATGACGGCGGCGCGACAATGGATTGGATGCAGCAGGAGCAGGAACGCGGTATTACAATAACATCAGCCGCCACCACATGTTTTTGGAAAGATAACCGTATCAACATTATTGATACACCGGGACACGTGGATTTTACGGTTGAAGTTGAGCGTTCTTTGAGAGTGCTTGATGGATCTGTGACCGTTTTCTGTGCAAAAGGCGGTGTTGAGCCGCAGTCGGAAACGGTTTGGCGTCAGGCTGATCAATATGGTGTACCCAGAATGGCTTATATAAATAAAATGGACATAATGGGTGCGGACTTTTTCAATGTCATTGCTATGATAAAGGATCGATTAAAAGCGAATCCGGTTCCTATACAATTACCGATTGGCCGGGAAGACTCTTTTACCGGTATTGTAGACCTCGTCGATATGAATTCAGACATATATTATGATGACCTAGGCAAAGATATGCGTGTGTCGGATATCCCCTCGGATATGCTTGAGATGGCTGAAAAGTATCACGCGGAACTTGTAGAAGCGGTTGCGGAATGTGATGACGAGCTGTTCTCAAAATATTGCAATGGCGAAGAAATAACATCGGATGAGCTTCGCCGGGCTATCAGAAAAGCGACAATTGATAATAAAATAATACCCGTAACCTGCGGAACATCATATAAAAACAAGGGTGTGCAAAAACTGCTGGATGCTATTGTTGACTATATGCCCTCGCCTTTGGATGTTCCGCCCATACACGGTATAAACCCCAATACCGAAAAAGAGGAAGAGCGTCCCTCATCGGATGATGCGCCTTTCTCCGCTTTGGCGTTTAAAATAATGACAGACCCCTTTGTGGGGAAATTATGTTTTTTCCGTGTATATTCGGGTAAAATAGAAACCGGTTCGCAGATTTATAATTCGACGAAAAACGGCATGGAACGTTTAGGACGAATTTTGCAGATGCACTCGAATGACCGCCGCGATATTAACGTTTGTTATTCGGGCGATATTGCCGCTGCCGTCGGTATGAAGAATACAACCACCGGCGACACCCTCTGCGACAGGAAAGCTCCGATTATTCTTGAATCGATGAAATTCCCCGATCCGGTCATTCGTGTGGCAATTGAACCGAAAACCAAAGTCGGTCAGGAAAAAATGGGTATCGGATTGGCAAAACTTGCGGAAGAAGACCCTACTTTTAAAACTTATACCGACGATGATACCGGACAGACAATTATAGCGGGTATGGGTGAACTTCATCTTGAGATAATTGTCGACAGACTTCTCCGTGAATTTAAAGTTGAAGCCAACGTAGGAAAGCCGCAGGTTTCCTATAAAGAAACCATACGGAAAAAAGCCGATGCGGACTCTAAATATATACGCCAGACCGGCGGGCACGGCCAATACGGTCATGTCAAAATAACAATAGAACCCAATGAACCCGGCAAAGGTTACATTTTCAACAATAAGATTGCGGGGGGTACAATCCCCAAGGAGTTCATCGGACCTGCTGAAGAAGGAATTAAGAGTGCAATGCTATCAGGCGTTATCGGTGGTTATAATGTTGTGGATGTAATCGTGACTCTGTATGACGGTTCGTATCATGATGTCGACTCGTCAGAATTGGCATTTAAAATTGCTGGTTCGATGGCCTTCAAGGAAGCCATGAAAAAAGCGGATCCCGTTCTGACAGAACCTATCATGAAGGTGATTGCGATTACCCCGGATGATTATCTCGGTGATGTTATAGGAGATTTAAATTCACGCCGCGGGCAGATTCAATCGATGGATCCGATAGCCGGAGGTCAGCAAATCAACGCCATGGTTCCCCTGTCGGAAATGTTCGGTTATGCGACCGATTTGCGTTCCCGTACTCAGGGAAGAGGTCAATATTCAATGGAACCCAGTCATTTTTCCGAGGTGCCAAAGTCGGTTCATGAAAAATTATTAACAGGAATCCGGAAATAATATAATCATCGGAATTAAGTATCTGCGTGTTCAATACACGTAAAATTATAACAAAATCAATAATAAAAATATTTGGGAGGAATAATAAAATGGCAAAGGCAAAATTCGAAAGAAATAAACCTCATGTTAATATCGGGACCATAGGACATGTTGACCATGGTAAAACAACCCTGACAGCCGCCATTACCAAGACTCTTGCTATTCAGGGCGGCAAGAATGAGTTCATGGCATATGATCAGATTGACAATGCGCCTGAAGAAAAGGCAAGAGGTATTACAATTAATACCCGGCATGTTGAGTATGAGAGTACCCAGCGGCACTATGCCCATGTCGACTGCCCCGGTCACGCCGACTATATTAAAAACATGATTACCGGCGCTGCGCAGATGGACGGAGCAATCCTTGTTGTTGCGGCTTCGGACGGGCCTCTTCAGCAAACCCGTGAACACGTTCTGCTCGCACGTCAGGTTGAAGTTCCCGCTCTTGTTGTATATATGAACAAGACCGATCTGGTTGATGATGAAGAACTCCTCGATTTGGTTGACATGGAGATTCGTGATTTGTTAAGTCAGTATAATTTCGACGGTGACAATGTGCCGATAATCCGCGGTTCCGCACGTGACGCTCTTGAATCCGCCAGCAAAGATATAAGTGACCCCGAATATAAGTCCATTCTTGAACTGATGGACGCTGTCGACTCTTATATACCTACACCCGAGAGAAAGAGCGATCTGGCTTTCCTGATGCCGGTAGAGGATGTATTCTCCATTACCGGACGCGGAACGGTTGCTACCGGACGCGTAGAACGCGGTACCGTTAAAGTCGGAGACGAAATTGAAATTGTAGGTCTTGCCGATGAAAGCAGAAAAACGGTTGTTACCGGTGTCGAAATGTTCCGTAAACTGCTGGATAAAGCGGAAGCCGGTGATAATGTCGGCGTCTTGCTCCGCGGTATCCAAAAAGATGAAATTGAACGCGGACAGGTTCTCTGCAAAACCGGTTCAATCAAACCCCATACCAAATTTGTCGGGCAGGTTTATGTGCTTACCGAAAAAGAAGGCGGTCGCTCCAAGCCGTTTTTCCCCGGCTACCGTCCTCAGTTTTACTTCAGGACAACCGACGTAACGGGTGTAATTAATTTGCCCGAAGATGTCGAAATGTGCCGTCCCGGCGATAATGTGGATATGATTGTTGAACTCATCACCCCTATCGCCATTGAAAAAGGACTCCGTTTCGCTATCCGTGAAGGCGGCAGAACGGTTGGCTCCGGTGTTGTTACGGAAATAAACAATTAAACAACAGCATATTATATTTAAAATATAATTAAATTGAATATTATCTTTGAGGGTGGTGAAATTCCACACCGGCGGTTATAGTCCGCTAACGCTTTTTGCGCCGAGCAGGTGAAATTCCTGAACCGACGGTTAAGAACATATGTTCTGAAAGTCCGGATGAAAAAGATAAAGACAATTATCAGGTGATTGTTATATCTCCTCGTTGAATTATTGACGGGGAGATATTTATTTTATGAGGATTTTGTGAGGTATGATGTAATATGAAAAAAAACATAAAAGAGCGTATACGATTAATTGCTTATCTGGGGATGGCAGCCGCGTTAACCGTCGCGCTTATTTATCTTATTCGTTTTCCCATGTTCCTGCCTTTCCTGGAATATGATCCCGGAGATATACCGATTTATTTTTGCACCTTTGTTTTTGGTCCCGCGGCAGGCTTAATATTAACGGTAACAGCC
The DNA here is from genome assembly GCA_028709565.1 of Eubacteriales bacterium. Lineage (GTDB taxonomy): Bacteria > Bacillota > Clostridia > Oscillospirales > CAG-272 > JAQVWU01. The sequence goes on along the minus strand of JAQVWU010000001.1, from coordinate 17,500 downwards.
AGTATTGTGCAGGGATTAACCGTAAGTGCTTCAAGCGGATGGATTGGTATAATTATGCATATCTTTGCTACAGGTTCATTTGCTTTTACAGCCGGCATGATATATTCCCGGAAAAAGACTACAGCGCGGCTTCTTATAGGGAACGCATGCGGACTTGTAGTGTCTGTGTCGACAATGGTAGCCTGGAATCTGCTGTTTACCCCTATTTTTATGAAAACTTCTATAGCGGCGGTTATAGAATTGCTGCCGTTGATTATTGCGTTTAATGTCATAAAAGTAACCATCAATGCAGCAATAGCCATATTTATTTATAAATCGCTTGAAAAAATCAAGACTATTAGGACAATATGATATAACGTAAATTTACAAAATATTAATATAGAAGCATCTTGAAAACCTCATATACGTGTGATATAATTACATACAGAATAATATATTTCTTTCGCGCGTTATGTTATTAATATAATGATGCGGCTTCTTATCAAGAGTGGCGGAGGGACTGGCCCTGTGAAGCCCGGCAACCTGTCGATATGGCAAGGTGCTAAATCCCGGGAGATGAGAGCTATATATAATACCTTTGTATGTGTTATAAAGTTCAAACCCTCGGACAAAACCGTGGGTTTTATTTATTAATATCGAAAATTATTACGATTATAGGAGTGTCTGCCATAATGCATTTCAAAAATTTATTTACATCTGAATCGGTAACCGAAGGACATCCGGATAAAATCTGTGATCAAATAGCGGACGCCATACTTGATGAACTGCTGCGGCGGGATAAGATGTCCCGTGTCGCATGTGAGGTTACAGCTGCCACCGGTCTTATTTCAATTATGGGTGAAATAACAACCAATGCTTATGTAGATTTTCAATCGATAACCCGCGATACTATTCGGGAAATCGGTTATGACAACGCCGCATATGGATTTGACTGCAATACCTGTGCGGTTTTGAGTTCTGTTCATGAACAATCACCCGATATAGCGCTCGGTGTCGATCGTGCATTTGAAGTTAAAACCGGTGAGATTACCGATCGTTTCGATATCGGAGCCGGTGATCAGGGTATGATGTTTGGCTTTGCCTGTGATGAAACACCGGAGCTTATGCCCATGCCGATTTCACTCGCTCATAAGCTGGCAATGCGAATGGCTGAGGTCCGCAAAAACGGCACTCTCCCTTATCTGCGTCCGGATGGCAAGACACAGGTTACAATTGAATATCAGAACGGACATGCGGTACGCATCGATACCATTGTCGTTTCTTCTCAGCATGACCGGGACATATCACTTGAACAGATAGCTGAAGATATAAAAAAACATATAATATTAACTACGGTTCCGGCAGACTTATGTGATGAAAGTACTAAAATATTTATTAATCCGACAGGTCGTTTTGTGATAGGCGGACCTGCGTGCGACAGCGGTCTGACCGGCCGTAAAATAATCGTAGATACCTATGGCGGCTATTCACGTCACGGAGGCGGTTCGTTCTCCGGAAAAGATCCTACAAAGGTTGACAGAACCGCAACCTATGCCGCTCGTTATATAGCAAAGAATGTGGTAGCGGCAGGACTCGCAAAACGGTGTGAAGTGCAGTTGGCATACGCTATCGGCGTAGCCCGGCCTGTATCTGTTATGATTGAGACCTTTGGTACAGCTAAAGAAACCGATGAAAAAATTATCGGACTTATTAATGCCAATATCGATCTGCGTCCCGCGGCTATAATCGAACGATTTGATTTGAGGAGGCCTATATACAAGCAGCTTGCCGCTTACGGTCATATGGGGCGTGAAGATCTGAAAGTGCCCTGGGAAAACCTCGACATGGCGATGAAATTCTGAACATTAACATATGTTTTTATTCCGCATATATTATATGCGGGGTGAATTAATGTTTAAGGTATTTACGGAGATTATTATTTCGATTTTCGCCGTTTACGGCATTTATATGTGGTGGCTTGAAACATTCTGTAAGGATTACAATAATGACGGATTATACCGGTATAGAAGAAAAAGACAGCAAAGACCTGCTCACGGTCGAAGGTATTGTAGAGCATATAATTTATCAGAACGAAGAAAACGGTTACGCGGTATGCGAACTTTCGATATCCGACGCGGAACTTATCACTATAGTGGGGATAATGCCGTATATATCAGCCGGCGAAACGGTAAAAGCATTGGGACAATGGCAGAATCACGCAAACTTCGGCAGACAGTTTAAAGTCGAATATTATGAAAAACAACTTCCCGCAAACGAAAGCTCAATGCTTAAATATTTATCTTCGCGTGCCATAAAAGGAATCGGTCCCGCTTCGGCACGTAAAATAATCGATCGTTTCGGTGAAGAAACTTTTGATGTATTGGAAAACCATCCGGACTGGCTTACCGAAATACCGGGCATATCCAAAAAGAAAGCCGAAGCTATTTCCGAGGAATTCCGGCGTCAGTTTGGTGTACGTTCGGTTATGATGTTTTGCCGCGATTATTTTGGACCGGCAACGGCTCTGCGGATTTATAAAAAATGGGGCGGTTCCGCCGTCGATATCATTAAGGAAAATCCATATTCGCTGTGCGACGATATATACGGTATCGGGTTTGAGAGAGCCGATAAAATAGCCGCATCACTGGGGGTGGATAAAAATTCATTATATCGCATTAAAGCCGGTATAAAATATTTATTAACTTTTAACGCGTCGCGCAACGGACATGTTTTTATTCCCGAATCCGGCCTTATTTCGCTTACGGTAAGGATGCTGGATATAACGGCAGATATGGCTGAGGACGCGTTGAACAAACTTTGTGATGAAAATAACGTAAAACGTGTTAAACGCGGTGGAATCAATGTAATATACGCCAATAACTACTATGAAGCTGAAATATATACCGCACAGAAACTGGACTTGCTTGATAAACTGTGCCCAAAACTGGATATCGATGATATTGACCGGTTTATCTCCATGATCGAATTGGAAAGCGGAATATCATACGCCGCCATGCAGAAAAAGGCGATTACAAGCGCGGTCAATAACGGCGTAATGGTGTTGACCGGCGGTCCCGGGACCGGTAAAACCACCGTTATCAAAGCCGTGCTGCGTGTATTTGACAGACTGGATACCGAAATTGCCCTGACCGCGCCGACAGGGCGCGCCGCGAAACGTATGTCTGAGGCGACCGCGAGGGAAGCAAAGACAATCCACCGTCTGCTTGAAATGGAATACGCCGACGATGTCTGGCCGCGGTTTAAACGCAACGAAAACAACACCCTGGACGAGCGCGTTGTAATCATAGACGAGGCATCAATGGTAGATATTTCTTTGATAGCCTCATTACTTAAAGCCATAAAACCCGGAGCGCGGCTGATTCTTATAGGGGATTCCGATCAGCTTCCTTCGGTGGGCGCGGGCAATGTGCTTTATGATATAATAGCATCCGGGAAATTCAAAACGGTAAGATTAACCGAAATATTCAGACAGGCGTCCCAGAGTCTCATCATAACCAATGCTCATGCTATAAATACAGGTGAATATCCCGAATTAAACAATAAAGATACCGACTTTTTCTTTTTGCCCCGCGAAAATGACAATAATATCGCGCGAACGGTTGCCGACCTGTGCCTTAACCGTCTGCCGAAATCATACGGCGAAAAAATAAAGTCGGATATTCAGATAATTACGCCCTCGCGCAAGGGCGGTGCGGGAACGGCGGTGCTCAACAACATGCTGCAGAAGGCGCTCAATCCCGAATCACCCAAAAAGCGTGAGAAAAAGATTCATGACGTCATACTGCGTGAAGGCGATAAAGTCATGCAGATAAAAAACAATTATAATATCACATGGCAAAAAGATGAGACGGACGGCATCGGTATTTTTAACGGAGATATCGGCATTATAACGCAGATTGATTATGAAGAAGAGACAGTGAAAATAAATTTCGATGAACGAGCCGCTGTTTATGAGTTCAATATGCTGGATGAACTGGAGCTTGCCTACGCTATAACCGTGCACAAGAGTCAGGGAAGTGAGTATCCCGTGGTGATTATTCCGATATATCGCTTCGCGCCTCAGCTAATGACCCGCAACCTGCTTTATACTGCTGTAACGCGCGCGCAGGAGATGGTTATAATGGTCGGCAGACGTGATATCGTTTCAGCTATGGTTGATAATAATCGCCGTGCTAAGCGTTATTCCGGGCTTTCGGAATTACTTAACGCACTTGACATCCGCGATGATGAATTGCGAGCAGCAAAATCAGAATGTTCCGAAGCTGCCGTTATTGAATATGATTCTGAGAAAACAAACCCGGTGCAGGCCGAATGAAAATAAAATAACTAAAATGACAAAAATATGTAAAATGAATAAAATAATCAACATATTAAGATTTATAAACGGCCGCAGGTGTGCGGTCTGCGGCTGCGCAATCGATTTAATGAACGAAATTGAATTATGTTCGCTCTGCTATTCCGGTTGGTTAAGGGAGTGTGAAGAAGTTTCTCTGAACCCGGTTTCGGATATAAAGAATCAAATGTCGTTGATATATTTAACATATTACCGGATAAACCGCGACACACCGTCAAAATCGATGATTCTTGCTTTAAAAAGACATAACTCAAGAGATATATATAATTTTTTGGCTTTTAATTTGGCGGAAACTCTAAAAAAGCATTATCACCAAATTCCCCGTAACACAATAATAATTAATGTACCCCGTTCCCGTAAGGCAATTATTAAATACGGGTTCGATCAAGCCGCATTACTGGCACACAGCGTATCAGACATGATGAATCTGGATTATTTTAATGTCCTGAGTTATAAATCCGGCCGGCGTCTCATTCAGCAAAAAAAACTTACTTTGGAAGATCGAAGGCTTAACGCTTTAAATGCCTATTATATTAAAAAGAAAAACATAATAAAGTTTTACGGGAAACGATGTATATTGATAGACGATGTTTATACAACAGGAGCGACCCTGGCCGCATGCGCGAAGCTGCTCACAGACAACGGTGCGAAAAATGTCGATTGCGCTGTTATCGCTAAAACTGTTAAAAGCTAAGGAGATTTACATGGGTAAAGATATAGGGATAGATATAGGCGCCTCAACTGTATCGGTATATTTGAAAGGACAGGGGATTGCGTTAAACGAACCGTCAATTATCGCAATTGATAAAGACAGTGGTAATATTGTAAAAATCGGGGAGGAAGCCAGACTTCTTACAGGGCGCACACCGGGTAATATTGCGATTTTACGACCGTTTCGTAACGGAATTAACATACAGTATGATATTCTGACCAAAATGCTCGCTTTTTTTGTCAGGAAAGTATGCGGTTCACGAATTTTCAAACCGCGGGCGGCAATCAGTGTTCCGTCGGATTTGTCTCAAGGAGAAGAGCGGTTGGTTACTGAAGCCGTTCTTGCGGCAGGCATAAAAAAGGTATATCTGATAGATGAGACGATAGCTGCTGCTTCAGGCGCGGGACTTGACATTTCGCTGCCAAGCGGAAATATGGTTATTAACATAGGCGGTCATATGACTGCTATCAGTGTTATATCGCTTAATAAAGTTATTGTATCCGAATTGTTGCAAACCGCCGGTGACAGCTGCGACGAAGCTGTTATATCTTATCTTTGTAAAAGTCATAATCTGACCGTCCGCGAAGAGACTGCGGAAGAGCTTAAAAAAGCAATCGGTATTATACAACAATCTGACCGGCAGCCTGAAATAAAAGTTCATGGTATCGGATATTACGACGGACTTCCCAGAACCATATCTTTATCGCAGAATGAGATTGCCGAAGCGCTGACCGTTGAGGCCGATATGATTGCGGGCGCGGCGGTATCTCTTCTTGAAAAAACACCCCCCGAGCTTATCGCTGATATCAAAAAAAACGGAATCACCCTGACCGGAGGAGGCGCTATGCTGCCCGGCTTATCCCGATTGATTGGAGAGGCAACGGGAATTAAAACAGAACTGGCTGATAATCCGCCGATATGCGCTATTATGGGAGTCGGAAGCTTTCTTGACCGATTATCGGAACTGGCATAAGGATAACTTGATTTCTGTGGTCGCAGGACAGGGGTATATGCCTAATGAGGATTGTAAAAACTAAATGAAAAAAATTAAAGTTCTTATTTTCATAGCTTTATTATTGTTTTCTGTGTTGTTTGCCTGCTCGGACGATATAGGCGGTAATCAATACGGCAACACTATAACGGAAAGTAAAGTTATGGGTATTGAGGTCATGAAAATCGATGATTACACGAAAATATGTGTTGAGAACGAACAGACAACCGATAACATAATCGGTGACTTGTATATAAACGATATACAGATTCCTTATGACAGTGAAAATAATGTTTATTATATAACCGTCGCCAGTGGTGATAATCTGAATAAATATAAACTGACCCACAGTGCAGGTACAGCAGTATCTTTGAAAATTTTAGAAAACACGGAACTTGAATTATCTCTTGAGGAAATAATATCTGCCGGAAAAAATTATAAACTGTTTGCTTATAATAATACACAATATTTGTTATGCCGATTAATATTCACGTATATGCCCGTGATGACAATTGATAACAGCGGCACGGTAGTTGATTATAACTATCCGATCACGCCCGATATATCCGAAGGATTTATGACGCTTACCGATGCTGGGACAAAACAAAAATCAGATATTTTAATAAACGTCAGAGGCGGTTCGTCGAGAGCGTTTCCCAAAGTCAGTTATAAGATGAATCTGGTGGCCGACGGAAAAAAGAACGATATGAATCTGCTCGGTATGCGTAATGATGATGACTGGGTATTGCTTGCCATCTATACGGATGAGTCAAAAATCCGTGACCGCCTGTCATATGATTTATGGTCGGCATTCGCGGCGAAAAACAATAATTTCGGATTACATAATGGACCGCAGATAAAATATATAGAATTGATTTTAAACGGACGTTATTGGGGATTATACGGACTTGTTGTTCCGGTTGATAAAAAACAACAGAAGATAGATGACGTTCAGAGCGAAATCTTATGCAAAATCGAAAGCTGGGAAATTCCGAAAGCCGCGGAAATAAGGGAATCGGCGTCGGCGCGTTCGGTTGATTCGATATTTATGAAACATCCCGATGAGCCGGATGAAGCCAGTTGGAATATTGTCGCCGACCTTGTCGGACTTATATTTGAATCGGACGACGATGTTTTTATGAAAGAAATAGCAAAAGTCGTAGATATAGATAATGTTTTGGATTATTGGATACTGGTGAATGTTATAAGCGGTGAGGACAACGGCTGGAAAAATATGTTTATGACATTTAAGCGCAACTATTCCGGTTATACGGCGCTCCTGTGCCCATGGGACTGCGATCTATCCTGGGGTGTCACATGGGATGCCGATGCCCCGTTGTTTTGGCAATACAGGGAAAAGGAGCTCACAGAGTTTATCGGTGCAGGAGTTCTGCCAAATAGGATAATACTCAGCGATGTAAACGGTGCCAGAAAAAAATTATCAAATAAGTGGAGATCGCTTCGCCGAGGCGTATTGTCCGATGACGCTCTTATCAATCGGGTCAGCGAACTTACCGATGAATTAAAATCATCGGGTACATGGGACCGTGAGGTCCAGCGATGGCCGTCCGGAGGACACGTTTATGACGACAACGGCTATATCAAAAATTTCATTAAAGGCCGCATGAAGTTTCTGGATGATTATATAGAAAAAATAAACAGATAATAAAAGACGTTCCGTATAACCCGCGGAACGTCTTCCGTTAATTTTATCTGTCGGTATCCGGATACATTGATATGCGATCGGCATGTCTTCCGCCTTCAAATTCATTGTTAAGAAACTGGTCTACAATATCATTGGCAAGCGCGTCACCGACAACTCTGCCGCCCAGACACAATACATTGGCGTCGTTATGCATGCGGGAGAGACGCGAGCTGTAGGTGTCTGAACAGCAGGCCGCGCGTATCCCTTTGTGCTTATTGGCTGCGATAGACATGCCTATGCCTGTGCCACAGACTAAAATCCCCAGCTTATACCCATCTTTGTTTATCGCTTCACAAACAATATGAGCATAATCGGGATAATTTACCGAGTTTATGCTTTCGGTTCCGAAATCGGAAAATTCAATATTGCGTTTATTGAGATGAAGCTTGATTTTTTCTTTTAATTCATAGCCGCCGTGGTCGGATGCTATGGCGATTTTTAAGGGCATAGTTATCCTTCTTTCTGTTGCGTATTTAAGTTTTTTTGCTTTTGGGCTGTACGTTCCGCCTGTGACTGCCGCAGATAAACCGGTGACAGATCAATATCGGAGCAGCGGGTTGAGGACAGATTATATTTTCGGTACGCAACAACCGCCACCGAATACGCGCTTTGATACCGAAGCAGTTCCGGTGTATTTCGTATATTAGGAAGCATGATGTTCTCATGTGCCAGGCTATAACCGTCGCCGGTAAAATAGACAGGCGCATCATGTTTTTTTAGTTCATTCAAAAGTTCCGGGAGCGCAATTATACGGTCCGGAGCGAGGCGTTCACCGTTGCGGAAGAGCGCGTTATATACCCGGCTGCGGCGCGCGTCCATAACCGGACAGACAACAGCATCTTGCGCTGTATTTTCAAGATTAAACGCAAGCGCCTCAAGCGTTGAAACACCGCAGCAAGCTGTATTTGACCCGAATGCCAACCCTTTTATTGTGGCGACCCCAATTCTCACCCCGGTAAAGGAACCGGGCCCCTCCGAACAGGCGAGCAGGTCAATATCGGAGATATTGACGTTCAGGTTGTCAAATATGGATTTCACCATCGGGAGCAGTGTTTCGCTGTGCGTGTTGATTTTATTTATCGAAAACTGAGCAATCAGTTTTGTGTCTTCTGTTAAAGCCGCCGATGCGGTTGTCGCTGTAGTATCTATGGCGAATATCAGCATATTATAAAACCACTTTCTGTTAAGCGTATAATGGCATATTTAGTATATTAACCGCGGTCGATTATTGCCGCCCTGATAAGCCGTTTGTTTTCGCCGCTTTTGCCAAACGTGACGCTGATATATCTGTCGGGAAGCGAACCGGGTATATTTTCGCACCATTCCGCGGCAATAACGACCTTTTTGGGATATGGATTCACGCCGAACAATTCGTCAAAACCCACCGAATACAGATCATCTTCACCGGTAATACGATAGAGGTCCAGATGATAAAGGGTACAGCTATTGCCTTCGTATACATTCAGTATCGCATATGTGGGGCTGGTAACGTGCGATTCAGGTGTTAAAACGGATGCCAGACCCCGGACAAACGCGGTTTTGCCCGCGCCCAATCCGCCGTACATAGCGATAAAGTTTGGAAGGTCACCCTCCCGGTCGGTTAGTAACCGCGCAAGGTTTTTACCTGCCGATTCTGTATCCGCTGCGCTTTCGGATAATATCTCAAAAACCAAATCCATTAAAATTAAAACAAACCGGAAATGTTTCCGTTGTCATCAATGTCTATTTTATAGGCGGCGGGGCTTTTAGGCAGACCGGGCATAGTCATTATCGTTCCGGTCAATACAACAATAAAATGCGCGCCCGCCGAGAGCCGGATATCCCGTACGTTTAACACATAATCGCCGGGACGTCCTATGAGAGCCGGATTATCCGAGAGCGAATATTGTGTTTTTGCCATGCACACAGGGTAGGCAGAATATATCGGATCGATTGCCTTTATCGCCTTTATCGCCTTCCCGGCGATATCGTCATATTTTACACCGGAAGCACCGTATATTTCGGTTGCGATTGTTTCTATCTTTTCTTCTATCGACAATTCGTCCGCGTATAAATATCTGAAATCATTGGGCGCATCACAGGCTTTCACAACCTTTTCGGCAAGTTCGATACCGCCCTCTCCGCCTCTGACAAACATATCGGATACCGCCATTTCCACACCCATTTCGGCGCATATACTGCCGGTAAGCTCGATTTCGGCTTCCGTGTCGGTTTCAAAACGATTTAGCGCGACGACAACCGGCAAACCGAATTTGGCAATATTATCGACATGCGCCTCAAGATTGCATACGCCGCGTTTAATCGCCTTTAAATTTTCTTTATTAAGGTTGCTTTTTGGAACCCCGCCATGATACTTCAGGGCGCGTATAGTGGCGACAAGCACAACCGCTGACGGCCTCAAACCGGCCATCCGGCATTTTATATCAAAAAACTTTTCCGCACCCAAATCGGCGCCGAATCCCGCCTCGGTTATGGCGTAATCAGCCAGTTTAAGCGCCGTTTTGGTAGCCCGGACCGAGTTGCATCCGTGGGCTATATTTGCGAAAGGACCGCCGTGAATCAATGCAGGTGTGTTTTCAATTGTCTGCACCAGATTGGGTTTGAGAGCGTCGCGCAGCAAAGCGGCCATAGCCCCCTGAACATTAAGGTCTCGCGCAAATACCGGTTTTCCGTCGATTGTATAGGCAATGAATATTTCACCGAGCCTTTTCTTTAAATCACTTATTGAATCAGAAAGGCACAGGATTGCCATAACCTCGCTGGCTACCGTTATGGTGAAATGATCTTCACGGGGGATGCCGTCAGCCTTGGTGCCTAATCCTATTATAATATTACGCAGCGCACGGTCATTTGTGTCGGTAACACGGTTAAAAAGTATACGGCGCTGGTCTATATTCAATTCATTGCCCTGTTGAATGTGGTTGTCGATAACGGCGCAAAGCAGATTATTAGCGGCTGTTATTGCGTGAAAATCGCCGGTAAAATGCAGGTTGATATCTTCCATCGGAAGAACCTGTGAATAACCGCCGCCCGCGGCTCCGCCCTTAATACCGAAAACAGGTCCCAGAGAAGGTTCGCGCAGCGCGATAACCGCGTTCTTTCCTATTTTACGCATCGCCTGTCCGAGTCCTACCGTAGTGGTGGTTTTTCCTTCTCCTGCCGGAGTAGGACTGATAGCGGTAACCAATACCAGTTTTCCGTCCGGTTTATCGGCATTGCGCAGCATATAATCGTCTGTTATTTTTGCCTTATATTTACCATATAATTCAAGTTCATCGTCATTTATGCCCAGGTTTGACGCGATTTCATTTATAGGCAGCAGATTGGCACTCTGGGCAATTTTAATATCGGATTTCATGAAAGAGTCCTCCGTCTTTTATATAAAATAGTTTACGGAACTATATTATAACATAATTCGTCCCCGATTAACAGTGTTTTTTGATAAAAATTCGAAAAATATATCTTTACAAACAGAGCGAACTGTGTTATAATATATAAGTTCATACCGATAACCGCCTTTAGCTCAGCTGGATAGAGTACCGGATTCCGATTCCGATGGTCGCAGGTTCGAATCCTGTAGGGCGGGCCAAAAAGAAAAAAGCCGTTCCGGCGGCTTTTTTCTTTTTGTTCTTTTCGCTCTTCTCCCGTGTCCCCGCGGTTTATTTATAGATAAAAGATAAGATAGAAAAGTTAAAAAGTGGTGCGTGAAAGGATTCATGAATTATTTGAAAAACGAAGCCAGCCATTCGCCTGAGGGACCGTTATATTCCGCTTCGGCGAGAAATTCTCTGCCGAGCTGATTGCCCCAGCTGTACAGGATTACAGTTTTTCCGTTGTAATCACAGAAATCAACATCGCTGTTATTATTGTCTTCGGATGATTCTATGTATTCAATCTGTTCGGGCGTAAATATCGTTCTGTTCTGTATATATTTATCGGCTTCGCCGTCTCCGTATTCGAAAACGGGATAAGGGCAGCGCTCGTAGTGTTCCAGGTCCCGGGTGCGTATGATAAACGGAGCAAAATTATACTTCAGGTGTGGCTGACGCTCCAGATAGATTATATAAAAATAGCCATCCGACCAGCGTATTACCGGACAAGCCGAATAAAACTCTTTGGTGTATATATATTTATCTGTATCGAGCATATGCCAGTCAACAAGGTTTTTTGATACCGCGTATACAATCGTAAAGGGAACGCCGGTGACGGCGGCGGGCTGACCGATTTCCAGCGCCATATAATATGTATCGCCGCAAAGGCATACGGAATTATTGTAAAACTTCCAATCCTCGGGCATGGTAAGCGCGGTTGATTCTTTCCAGTTTATCATGTCAGTTGAACGATATAAATTTATTGTGTTATTACCGTCCGATGTGTCATAACCGTTGACCGAATAGACATACAGCGTATTATTTTCGGTATAAGCGCTGTGAAAACACTGGCCTTCGGCAAAGATTGCGGAGGTCTCGCCTGTTTCCATATTCACAAAACGGCCGCAGGAAACATGGTCTGTGTTGGCATAATGGAGAGGTCTGAACCATTCGCAGCGCCATAAATCTCCTTTCCAGACAATCGGCGTCGTTTCTACAATGTCGATATCAAGCAGACCCTTTTTTCTAAATTTGTTTGACATGAAATACGCACTTCCTTCCATAATAAAAACAAAATAAAAAACAAAATAAAACAAACGCAAATAATCGAAATATAAAGTCCCTTTTCAAATTAATATTATAATAAATTTAAAAAGGGAAATATATGCTATTTTTATACGGCCTGCGCCGCTCTTTTTTTTATGTATTTTTCCACATCGTCAACGGGTATATTCAACGCTATGGAAAATTCCTGAAACAGCAATTTTTCGGCTGATTTCATGGTAGCTTCATCGGTTGGGGAAAGCGCCTTATTAATCTGATTCTTTTCGGTTTTTTTTGTTTGCAGAGTTTTAAAAAGCAGTATCCAATCCTCACATTTTCCTGAAAGCAGGTATTCTTTATGTTTTGCGCCGCGGAGTTTACTGTCGTTTATCCATTGCGTTTCGACGGATGGGAAGTTATCTATCAAGGAGACAACATCGTTTTCGGATAATATTTTCCGCATTTTGACTTTTTTGTTATCAACAGAGACCCTTATGGATGAGGGGTTATTATCGAAAACAGGGCACAATACATAGTATCTTGTTTCAACATCATTAAATAATTTCCCCTGTTTAATGTCGGTGATTTTACAAACTCCTGTGGTACTGTACATGACATAATCATCGATTTTATACATTGTTTCACCTTTCATAAGATATTATTTAATGCTATTTAATTAAAAATTATTTGTTTTCAGTATCATCGCTTTCTTCATCAGTATTCTCATCATCGGTCTGATCTTCTGCATCGGTTTCTTCATCGGTTTCTTCTGTCGTCTCTTCAAGTTCATAAACCTTGCCTCTGGTAAACGAGACCAGTTTGAAGTCCGGTTCGGTGTCGGTTTCCAAACCTTCGGGCAAAGTCACATCTGCCATAGATATAAAATCACCGATTTCTTTATCTGTAACATCAATTTCTATATAATCAGGTATGTTTTGGGGAATCCCTGATACAGATAAATTTTCAATATGTTTTACGGAAAAAATATCCCTGGAATCCAGAAGCTCTCTGCCTGTCAAAAAAATAGGAACGTCTACCGTGATTTTGTCGGTTAATGAGATTTTTTGAAATTCGGCATGAATATATTCGTTATTCATCGGTAATATTTGAATGTTTTTTATAATAACGGTATACATGTTGCCGTCCGGCTGTAATAATTTATAACCGGAGTTCCTGCCATACTTCGACATGGTCTTTTTTAAATCATCCGCTCTTAAAGTTATAGATACAGAATCCATGTCTTTCGCATAAATATTGCCGGGTATAAGTCCGTTTTTCCTGAGTCGCTTATTTGACCTGTCGCTGCCGGGTTCTCTTTGACGGATGTTTATTGTTCCGATTTCTTTCATATCTTTAGTCTCCTTATATCATTTAGCTGATTTTAGATTTATAACCTGCGATATCAATTTTGATATCAGAAAAATGGTATATCAATTATCTCTATATATTATACCATAAAACCGTGGGAATATCAATGATTTCTAAGTCATTGTAACGTTTTATTAACATCAAAATCAAAATGTATTAATATGTAATCGCTGTAATTTGGAGTTTTAATTTATATATGCTAAAAACCTTGACAATAATATAAATTGAATTTATAATAAATCGAATGAATGCATAAATGATTGCTTACAGGAGGGCAAATGTAATGAAAACCATATCGCTGGATGGATCATGGGACCTGACACAGACCACGGGTCAGCGCAGGTTTGTAAAATGTAAGGCTGTAGTTCCCGGGACCGTTCAACAGGCTTTGGAACATATCACGGGTAATCCGGTTTATGGAAATAACGTTCTTGCGGGACGCTGGATTGAAGAACAATTGTGGTATTATCAAAGGGATTTTGTACTGACGGCAGATGATGCAAAAAAGCGCCTCCGAGTGGTATTTTTGGGTTTGGATCTGACTGCGGAGATATATATAAATGATAAGCATGCGGGTTCGCATAACAACTTCTATCTCCCGTGCGCGCTTGATATGACATCATTCGTACATGAAGGTGTAAACACGGTTCGTGTGGAAATAGAGAGCGGCATTAATTATGCGGTTAAGAAGGATACCGAAGGTCTGTATCCCGAGCCTTGGGAATTTGGATATCATCTGCATAACCGCGCCTGGCTGAGAAAACCCCAGTGCTCGTTCGAGTGGGACTGGTCGCCGCGCTGTATTAATGTCGGTATTTATAAATCATGTTATATTGAAATCGGCGACGGCATTTTCCCGAAGGAAACTTCGATATATACGGAAGTAAACGACGATTACAGCGCCGGAACCGTTAATATTCGGCAATATCTGCAAAATTATTCCGAGCCTCGTCCATATAAAATCAATATATCTATAAAAGAAACCGGCGATTCTCTTGAATTGGAAGGAACCGCGTCGACCGGGGAAAGCTATATACCCATTGTCATTGATGTGGATAATCCTTTGCTATGGAATCCCGTAAATTACGGCGCTCAGAATCGTTATACAATTAAAATTATAATAACCGATGCGGTAACGGGCAATGAAATTGCGTGTATCAACAAAAAGACGGCATTCCGCAAGGTTGTGATAAACCAGGATACACATCCGAAGTCCGGACGTTATTTTATAGTTAATATCAATGGCAATAATATCTTTACCAAAGGCGGGAACATGGTGCCGGCGGATTTGATTTACAGCCGTCTGACAAGGGATGTTTATGATACATTAACCGACCGCGCACTTGAAGCTAATTGTAATGCTCTGCGCGTCTGGGGCGGCGGAATTTATGAAACCGATGATTTCTACGATTTGTGTGATGAAAAAGGCATTCTGGTATGGCAGGACTTTATCAATGCCTGCGGAGCATATCCCGCGGCAGAAACCGAGTTCTTTGAAAACTATAAAAGCGAGATAATCCACAATGTCCGCAGACTGTCACCTTACGCTTCGCTTATCATCTGGTCGGGCAACAATGAAATTGACTGGCAGGCAAGATCCCTTTTGGGAAATAGCAAGGTGAAAAAGTATCCCGACGCACAGCTTTATTATATACTGATTCCGATGATTTTACGCGATGAAGGCGATAATCGTTTTTATCAGCCATCCAGTCCGTTTTCACCCGACGGTTCGGATCCTAACAGCGATATTATCGGCGATCAGCATCCCTGGGGTATCGGGTTTACAGATAAAGATTATTATAAATATCGTTCATATGAGTGCCGTTTTGCAAACGAAGGCGGGGTACTCGGTTCAACCAGCTATCCCAATACAATGGCATGTCTGGAAAAGGGCGATGATTTTGTCGGTTCATTTTCATGGGAATTGCATAATAACACTATAGCTATCAATAATCCGCAGACAAAACTGGTCAGGGAAAAATTCGGCGTTGATCTGACAAACGCTTCAATTAAAGATTATATATATTATGCCGGCTTCGGACAGGGAGAAGGTCTTACCGAATATATTTTAAACTTCCGCCGCCGTATGTATGATTCCGCGTCGGCTATCTTTTGGATGTATAATGATACCTGGCCGGCGACAAACAGCTGGACAATCGTAGATTATCTTCGCCGGCGTACCCCCTCGTTTTACCCTGTTAAGCGTGCTTTTGAATCGACAGCAGTGGATATAGTGCGCACTGATGACGGATTTGATGTATATGCCATCAACGAAAAACTAAATCCTGTTCATGCTGAACTTGAATACGGTATAATGGGGGTTGACAGATATATATATAAAGAAAAAACAGATGTTGTCCTGGACGCCAACACATCCTCTGTTGTCGCCCATATCGACGCTGATAAAAGCTCTGAATCAATACCGTATGCCCTGCTTAAATCAGATGAAGGGAAGGTCGCAAGACGTCGTTTAATCGAAAAAACCATGACTCCGGTACCGTTTGACATCCCGGAGATTAAGGTTAAATATGAAGATGATTTTGCTGTTTACATGTCCGACCGTTTGGTACTGGGTGTTTGTATAGATATTGACGGCAATCGTCTGTCCGATAACTTTTTCGATTTGTTTCCGGGTCAGCCGCATAAGGTAAAACTTCATAACTGTTCAGGCGATATTCTTTACTGTTACGCGCCGCAGTTTTGATTATCTCCGTCCTTACTTTTTAATCCAACGGAAAATGTTTTTGTTAAAATCAATAATGCCTTCGCTTTTCATTTTAGATAATTCTCTGCTCAACGCGCTCCGGTCGGCGCACAGGTAATCAGCCAGTTCATTGCGATTATAGGGAATTGTGAAGGTGTATGAACCGCTCTTTTCAATTATATCGTGAAAATAAGCTTCGAGTCTGTTGCGAATTGTTTTATGTGTTATATAAGACATTTTTTGATTGAGCAATATATTTTTATGCGCGATGATTTTCAAAAGATTGGAAATTAACCTGCGATGAAACGAACATGCGTTGGTACAAATATTGGTTATATTGTTTACATCCATAAAGAGTACCTCGCATTTTTCCAAAGCAATCACCGATACGGGGATGGCAGCCACTGAAATGCATGCAAAAGACTCGCCGAACATATCACCTTTTAACAAGGTTCCGATAATCATTGAATCACCGAGTATATTTTCTTTTCTGACCTGAGCTTCACCGGAAATCAGAATTGCGATTGACGGTATGCTTTTGCCGTTCAAAAAAATAAAGTCCCCTTTGGGAAACAGCTTTGTATAACTTTTTAAACATTTTAATACACTGCTTATTTCCGATTTGTTTATTCCTTCAAATAGTTGATGGCTTTTTAAAATTCCTGTCAAAATCTTTTTCCTCGTGTTTTTTTGTTATATTTATTTCAGTCGTTGCAAATGCAACAGCATTTCCGTATAAATTATACTATAATATTGTTGCAAAGTAAATAAAGTAAATAAATAAATATTATAAGTTAAGAGGAGAACAAAATGATCAGGAAAATCATAAAAATAGATGAAGAAAAATGCAACGGATGCGGTCTGTGCGTCGATGCCTGTCATGAAGGCGCCATTGCCCTGGAAAACGGTAAAGCAAAACTGGTCCGCGATGATTACTGTGACGGTTTAGGCAATTGCCTTCCGGTATGCCCCACAAACGCCATATCATTCGAAGAAAGAGAGGCCGACGCTTTCGATGAAAAAGCGGTCATT
>JAQVWU010000093.1 GCA_028709565.1 Eubacteriales bacterium | reverse complement strand
GGGGGAAGTAGTATGAAACGATTTTCGCTGATACTGTTCGCGCTTCTTGTCTGCGTTACCCCGCTCCCGTTCTCCTGCGCTGCACAAACCCCGGCGGAATCGGCCGGCACCGATTTACTTTCAGCCGATTCCGATACCGCGGAAACAAAGATTCTGCCCGAGCTGCCTGAAGCCGATTATGAGGGCGCCGGGTTTCTCATCCTGGATATTGACGCTCCGACCGCCTGGTGGCTGGAAAATTTCGAGTTTTATACCGCCGAACAAAGCGGCGAGGTACTCAATGACGCGGTTTACACACGCAATTTTAACATCGAGGAGCGTTATAACATTAAAATCGGTGAATACCGCGATTTGACTCCGCGGGAGGTAATAAAAAAGTCCATAAACGCGGATGACGACACATATGACATATGTGTGGAAAAAATGTCCGAACTTGCCAAGCTCGCCACCGACGGATATTTCTATAATTTTATCGGCATACCTCATGTCGATCTTGAAAAGCCGTGGTGGGACAATAACGCGGTCGAATATTTTTCACTGGCACATAATCTGTATTTTATGACCGGGGATTATATGCTGCTGGATAAATACCGAGTATATTGTATCCTGTTCAATAAAGATATCGCGCAGGATTATAATATCGGCAATCTGTACAATACCGTGGACGAGGGTATATGGACCATTGATTTAATGCATTCCATGGCGCGCTCGGCGGTCAAGAACCTCAACGGCAATTCAATTACAGATTATGAGGACCAATACGGTCTGCTGTCACAGGCATACGATAACTTCTACGGCATGGTTTACGGAGCCGGCAACCGCATCTCGGTAAAGGACGGTGACGATATGCCGGTTATCGGGATGTATACCGACAGGCTTGTCACTACGACCGATAAACTCATCGAATTTATATGTGATACCGACATCGCCCTCTTCATGCAGGACATAAAGGGCACCGACCGACCCGATATCTATATGGCGACTATGTTCGAGCAGGATCAGGCGCTGTTTTACAATGCCCTGCTGGTATGCGCCAAGATGACCTATCAGAATACCCAGGACCTTGATTTCGGCATAATCCCGCAGCCTAAATTCGATGAAAAGCAGGAAAATTACCTGACCACCACCCAATATACATACGCGCCGGGCTGCGCCGTACCCCGAAACAACCGGGATATCGAAATGACGGGTCTGCTGCTGGAAGCGCTGTCGGCTGAATCGATGTATATTACCATGCCCGCCTTTTATGAAATAACAATTAAAACAAAATATACACCCGATGAAAAAGCGCCCATAATGCTGGATATGATATTCAACAACATCATTTATGACGTCGCCTCGGTATTTGACTGGGGAGGGCTGCGCACCATCATCGACAATATCCTGCCTCAAAAAAAGGAAAACCAGCTGGCTTCGCTTTATGAAAAAGCCGCGGAAAGAGCCGAGACCCAGATGCAGAAGACAATGGCAACGTACCTGGGTAATTAATATTTTAAACATCAAATAACCCCGCTTATGCAGATTATGCGCAAGCGGGGTTATTGATTAACAGGCGTTAAGATTACTTCTTCTTTTTGAATATAACGATACCGGAGAGGGCGGTAACGGCGGCAGCCAGTCCGGTCAGAGCGATATCAAAGGTCTGGGGAGCCTGTGTCGGGGCGGGGGTATCGGCTTCAACAACCGGTTCAACCACTTCGGGAGCCGTTTCTTCGGGTTCTGCGGGCAGGTCGGTATGTATATAGAAGAAGTTCGCGAAATACAGGGATTTTACATTGGTATCGTCAAAATCATCGGCAAGGGACAGCGTTATGGTGTGTTCCCCGGCGCTCAGTATGGCGGAGATACCGTACCAATAGTGGTTATGATATTGGTTTTCCTCGGTATAATCATAGGCGATGTAAACGAGTTCGCTGTCATCAATCTTTACATTGGTAGTGCGGAGAACGCTCTTGGTCCATCCCATCAGGGTAAAACCGAATTCATAAAGACCGTCCTTTTCGGCATTGAAAGTAACGGAAAAATCTCCGAGATCATCGGCTTTGAGATAGACATAATCAAAGTCGTTAATCTGACCAGACACATTGCCATGCCGGGCGTTCGTCGCCCCATCGGTCCAGTGGTCACCAAAAGGAATCACCACGGCGTTCGCATACTGTGACGGGAGATCATCAAAAACATTGCTGATTTCGTTTGAATAAAGCTCGAGTGCGGATAACGGCAATGTCATCGCGCAAACGAGCATCGCGGTTAGGGCAACAACCAAAACTTTCTTCACTTTAATATACCTCCATATTTTTCTATATATTAATTATAACGCTATATAAATTTAATACAATTAGTGTATTATACAATATTTATGCTATTTTTTTGTCGTTATATAACAACTATGTCGAAATATACTTATAGTGAATGGAGAATTGGTTTTAATATATTAGAGCGGTCGCGGCCTGTTTATAACAATATCTCATACATGTCAAACATGATGAGTTTTCTTGCCGTAAAACAGACATAACCGTCATCATATTTAAATTCAACAGGTGTGTTGTCGGGCAGCAGTCTTACCGACACGGGTCTGGCGCTCTTCACTTTGATTACAAAGGGCATATGCGGACGCAGTTCCTCATCGCAGTCTAGGTCGACCGCTGAGATCAGTTTCGATCCGCCCGTATCAAATATAACAAGTTCAACTTTTTTTGACGCGGTCGTAAGAAGGGAGAGGGACTCCGGCGACGAAAGCTCAAAGGCAAGGGACATAAGCAGGCGTTTGAAGGCATATCGGCTGTCGGATTCGAAGGAAGCCGCCGACCATATGACCCGCCCCGCGCCGCAGCGGCGGATAACCAGCGCGGGAAAATCGGTTTCTTTGCCCGGGGGATCGGAATGAATGGAAGCGAAAGGGCGTTCATCGGTCAGCGTATAGGGCAGCGTTATCCTGGCGGCAATCCCGCCGTCCGATATTTTGATTTTAGGCAGCCGGAAATCAAAGGGCATCGGATAAGCGCCGCTGAATTCGCCGAACAGATACTCATAACCGGCGGCGGGCGCCAGATATGTATGCTTTTCTTCCGTCAGCCCCAGATACTCGGCACCGAGCAGTTCGCGCAGCAGACGGGGCTCATATGCTCCGCTGAAATACAGACATCCGCCGCCCCGCACATAATCAGCCAGGGCGTCAATATTTTTCTCTGTCAGACCGCATATCGACGGGGCGAGGACAAGCTTATAATTTTTTATTCTGTCCATGCAGCCGTTTGAAAGCACTCCGCAGGGCACATGATTTTCAATCAGCGTTTTTATCGTATTTATCGCGCAGCTTTTGTTTGTAAAGGACTGTCCGTCGGGATTGTAGCGTCCCATCGTATTATAATAAACCGCGAAGTCACCTGTCATTTCACCCCTGAACCATGACTCATACCGCATCTGCTTTTCAAAAACATTGCCTATGCGCTCATATACACGGTGGTCAAGGGTTCCTGCCGGGTCTATCGCGTCGATTATAAGCGAAGCGCCGTGATGGGCGCAGGTCAGCAAAACTTCATTTGTCAGCGCCGCCTCGGTTTTGGTGACGGTATGCTGATGCAGTGAGGCATCACAGCGGCATGTCATATACTCAAAGGGCTGATTCTTCGTAATATTCATATAGTATTTGCATACAAATGAATGATTATACAGGTCACCGTACAGGTCGCCGCCCGTATAATCGCAGGCTTCGTTTATCGCTTCCGAAGCGCCGTTGAACCAATCTCCCGCGACACCGCTGGCGTAATTATGCTCTACCGACACACGGGGCATGAGCCGTTTTGTTTCGGTTGTCACCGTCATCGCGAATTCACCCATCCACTCGGCGCGTTTCGCGACAAAGACATTCCAGCGGTTGTCATACCAGTCAATACCCGGGGGCAGTTCCATACCGGTTTCCGCCATAAAGCGCTGAGCGCAGGCATCGCAGCGGCAGATCTCAGCCCAGAACAGCATATCATAGAACATGCCGTCAAGCTCAAAATATTCGGATATTTCCTTTAGCTGCGCAAACACGAATTGACGGTATTGGGCGTTATTGGGGCAGCATAAACCGTAACGCCCGCCCTTCTGCCAGGGCGATTTGCCGTCGGCGCCGTGTATGCGCCATTCGGGATGCTCCTTTTCCGCCCATGTATTATAGATAAGGCTGTAGTATCCGACCGCCTTCATTCCGTTGTCACGGCACAGGCGTATCAGGCGGCGTATCATGTCCTCTCTGCCGGATAACGCGGCATGCATGTGACCCGACCGCGTAGGCCAGTAGCAATGTCCGACATGCGACTGAAGATATATCATAGGCGACTGTATCCGCGCCCTTTTTAGATTTTCGAAATAATCCTCAACGGAAAATCGGGATAAAAACTCAGGATTCCAGTCTTCGATATGCATATCGACAAGATTCCGCCGATATATGCCGTCGTACCATTTATTATCCATGTTTTTTGTTCCTCCGATTATAAATATACCGCGTTATTTCCAGGCGGCAATCCTGGCAAGGGCATAATCGGCGTCCTCTTTATTTGCAATACCGCCAAGACCCGCAAACCATACGCCGTTGGGTCTGAGGTTTTCGAAGACGATATCAAGCTGGCTGACATGGCACCATAATTGAACACCCTTTTTCGCCGCCTGAGCGCGTTTATAGATATCTATTGTTTCGGCAAAGTTATCCCTGCCCGCGCCGGGAACCCACTGCAGCGCGTCCAGATCCTTTATTGCCAGCAGATTGTCCAGATGATGCAGGGCGCCGGGTCCGTCCAGATGATATATCGAGCGTTCGTAGAAACGGCATTCATCGGCAATGCCGTCAAGGAAGAACTCCTCGAACATTTCGGTTGAAATCATACATGAAAAATCGTTTGACGGGATGTAATAATAACCGTCGGCAAACAGGGGTGTCCAGGAGGTTACCGGCATATCCGCGGCTATAAGTTTATCGGCAAAATATGCGTATGCCTTATAATAATCCTTTCTGGCAACCTCAAGCATCTTTTTTACATAATCCGGCTCAAGCAGCAAATCGGCAGCCAGGTTTTCAGGGTCGCGTAAAGCGGCGACATGGTCTCCGCCGGGATGCAGGTCGGTAAGCCCGACAATAAATTTGCCCTTGCCGTATTCCAGCAACAGATCGGTATAACGGTCGGTAACGCGGAACATTTCGCTGTCCATATCCAGTTTGGCTTTATGGAAATCGGCTGCCCAGTCAACGATAAGCGGTTTTGCCCATGTGGTCGTGTCGGTAAAATCATAGGCGCAGCCGCACCAGACCGAAAATATCTCGGGCCCCATGTTTGGCCAGACAATCGGCATCGAATCGGCATAATATTCCAGGGATGAAACCCCTGCGGCATCCCGCGCCGCCCGATATTCCACATCAAGCCATCTGTCGCGGTATGACGTATAGGTCCTAGTACCGATATCGGGATAAACATAATCTTTTCTCGGAAATACGATATTCACCGGCGGACGGTCGGCAACATCGAAATTCCAGAAGGCTTCATAGCGTTCAGCCGATTTATCATAATCGGGTTTCAACGAAAACTCGCGATGCTTCATAATTTTAATATTCCTTATATGTTATATGTTTAAAGTTTTATGATTCTGTCTTTATGACAATCTCATCGGATCTGAGATTGTCCGCCATTGCCCGCAGACGTATATCTCCTCTGCCGTCGGATAAAACCACAGCCATCAGCCTTCCGTCATATACACTGTGAGCATTGCCTGTATACGGTTCGGTATCCTTGGGATTTGATGTGCCCAGGGCAAGTAAGCGGCCGTTATCGACACTGAAATATATCATATCGGCAGCCGACCTGCAGGGATTTCGGTTAAAATCGGTTACTTCGACGGTTACATAACATAGATCACCGTCGGCGCCGATGGTTTCCCTGTCAGGGGTAAGGGTTACCGCCGCGGGTTTACCGGAGGTCTTAACCGAAAAACTGCCGCCGTTGTCGCCGATTGCCACCAGTTCGCCGGGTTCATAGGGCACCTCGAATAAAGCCGCGTATCGGGGCATCACCCGGGTTTCACCGTGATTGAAATAAACCGATCTGTCGTCATTGTTGTAAAGAGGTTTCTCGCCTACAAGCCTGCCGTTGAGAAACAGCCTTACATTTTCACCCGGAGCGTAAACATCCACCAGCATGGTCCTGCCCTCGTATCCGGTAAAATCCCAGGACGGAAGGTTGTCATTCCATCCCCAGAAGGTGGTGCATTCGGTCTTCAGTTTGTCGTCATCCACCGGACGGCGAACGGCTATATACGGTTTGTCTCTAACACCCCACATTATATCGCGATAATAGGACTGGGGACGCTTAAAGCCACAGACATCGATATCTCCGCAGTTTGCCTTGTTCCACGGGAAGTCATACAGCCGATTGTGGATTTCATATTCCTCGGCATAATAGGTCCTGCCGATTCCGGCTTCGCCCAGATAATCGATGGATGTCCATACAAAATCACCTACGACATACGGCAGGGAGGCAACCACGGACCAGTTTTCGTATGCCAGTTTCGGCACCGTTTCGCTCCCCACCATAACCCTGTCGGGGAACAGCGCGTGGTCCTCTTCGTATTTGTGGTAATCATAGTTGTATCCGGCTATGTCCAGCGTTTCAAAGGTGCCGTCGGTATTTCTGCCCACTCCGTTTATCGCCTGTGTAACCGGACGGGTGGCATCAATCGAGCGCACCATGGCGGACAGTTTTCGGGCGGTCTCATAACAGCCTGAAGTTCCGTATTGTTCGGCTACCTCATTGCCGATACTCCAGATAATAACCGACGGGTGACAGCGGTCGCGTTTCACCATCGAGGCGATATCGCGTTCCCACCAGTCATCAAAAAACAGGTGGTAATCATACGGCATCTTCGGCTGGCGCCATGCGTCAAAGGCTTCGTCAATGACATACATGCCCAAACGGTCACAGGCGTCAAGAAAGGACGGGGACGGAGGGTTGTGCGCGCAGCGAACCGCGTTATAACCCGAAGCCTTGAGCAGCTCCACTTTGCGCTCCTCGGAACGCGGATATGAAGCCGCGCCCAGAATGCCGTTATCGTGATGGACACAGCCGCCCTTCAATTTTACCGGTTTGCCGTTGATACGCAGTCCGTTTACCGCGTCCACCTCAACCGTGCGTATACCGATTGAGGTATCGGTGGAATCTATAACCTCGCCTCCCCGCAAAAGCTCTGTCCGCAGGGTATACAAATATGGATCCAGGTCATTCCACAGCCGCGGTGACCGAACATTCAGCTCAGCCTCCGTCGCGCTTCCCGTTGCCGACGCAACGGTATTGCCGCGGTCGTCAAATATCGAATACCTGACATCAGTGCCCGCGCTGTCCCCTTCGATTTCGCATGAGACCTCAACACGTCCGCCGGTATCGGTCTTTACCGCAATACTCCGGGGCGCAATATGCATCCTGTTGGCTGTATACAGCCAAACGGGGCGGTAGATACCGGAACCCGAATACCAGCGGGAATTAGGCAGCGATGTATTGTCCGCCGTCACCTTAAGTTCGTTTTTTCCCGGTCGCAGATATGGGTTGAGTTTATAATAAAACGAGGTGTAGCCATACGGATGACGTCCGAGGAGATTGCCGTTGAGCCACACCTCGGCATTCATATAGATACCCTCGAACTCGATATAGCAGTCCTTTTCCATTTCGCCGTCGGATATTTCGAAGCTTTTTATGTAGATGCCGTGTCCTCCCGGGAAATAGCCTCCGTCACGGCGGGAGGGGCAGCCTTTTTCTATAGGCTGTAAAATCGAAAAATCATGGGGTAATGTAACAGCTATATACTCTCTGTGGTCAGGCGCGGCGTGACCGAAGCCAAAATACCAGCCATGGTTAAATTCTTGTTTTTTCATATGATTTCCCTGTGCGA
Source organism: Eubacteriales bacterium (assembly GCA_028709565.1). Lineage (GTDB taxonomy): Bacteria > Bacillota > Clostridia > Oscillospirales > CAG-272 > JAQVWU01. The sequence continues at coordinate 1,146 of JAQVWU010000093.1, read as the reverse complement.
ATCCCTTCATCGGCGGTTATTTATGATAAACGGTCAACCGGTTCCGCCGTATAACGGTCTTCCGTTGTTTGCGTATTATGTATCTGCCGTTGTATTTTATTGTTATGCGTTATAATATTTATATCATAAAGGATTCCGCGTGTCAATAATATAGTTTATAATTAGCGTATTTTATCTTGATTTTACTCATATAATCTGTTATATTTATATAAGCGTTGCCGTATTGCCTACGCAAATACTTTCAGAGGATAAATATACATGAAAAGAATTATCGTGAGCTTTATTACAGTCAGCCTTGTTATAACCTCCCTCTTCCTTACACCGGTCGATATCAGCGCCGCCGAGCCTCACAGAGAAACAGTGAACCTGCTCAATGTTACAAAAAACCAATCCGGCGAAGGGTATTACTGGCATAATCCTTCAAAAACCCTGACCCTCAACGGTTTGCATATCGATACCCAGTCGAAATTCGGACTCAGGCTATTGGACAATACAATTGTCGTGCTGGAGGGAAAAAACATAATTTCGGCTGCGGAAACGGCTATACAATGCATAGGAACCGTCACATTTAAAGGAACCGGTTCGCTGACCATTAAATCTGGGGACACGGGTATTTTAATCCAAACCGAAAACAGAAGCAAGAAGATGATGATTCTGGACGGTGTTATTGACATCTCCGCCGGCCGGGAAGCAATACGCTCGGATATCGCCTCAATTTCGGTCGCGGGCGGCAATATCAGTCTGAGCGCCGCTGCCGCCGAGGGTTACGCCATCAACGGAAACGTCGTCTCCATAAGCGACGGGGTCACACTGACCGCCGACAATACCATAGCCGCGTCGTACAGCCTGACAATAAACGCCGCAAATATGACGGTCAACGCGCCCAAATCAGCGCTGGAATACGCGGGCACCTTCGGCATTTCAAACGTATCGCTCTCGGTTGGAACCTCCCCTTCCGCGCTGAGCGAAGCCGAAACGTTCGGCGGTGAAGCTTCGATTGTCACCCTCTCCACGGCTGATAAAAGGCAGACCAGCATAATTTTCGGTGCGGATTATCCGCTGGCTCTTGATTTTGTCGCCCTTGCCGGACTGCTTGCCGTACTGGCGGCGGTTATATTCATACCGCCTTATGTAAAAAAACGCAAA
>JAQVWU010000092.1 GCA_028709565.1 Eubacteriales bacterium | reverse complement strand
GCAATGCGCTGGCGACCAAAGCGCATTTAAGCCATACCGAAATCTTTCGGATTGAAACCAATGAACGCAAGCAGCCTTCCTTAAAAGTGTTGTGCCAATTGGCGGAAGCGCTTTTAATACCGCAGGAGGAACTGCTCAAGGTCGCCGGCTATGCTCCGTCCGACGATACCCCGGCAATCGAGTATGCCTTTCCGGGTTTGCGGACCGAGAAGCAGAGAGAAACCGTTGGAAAAATAGCCGACGGGTTATCCCGCAATGCCGACCTTAAAGACGAGGATTTGGATGACCTGTATCGCCAGGTGGAGATATTCATTGAATATACGAAGAGAAAGCAGAATCCCGACTGAGCCGCGATTTAACTTCGTCACAAAAACAGCCTATGATTCCCAAAAAGAACCATAGGCTGTTTAGCACTGCCTATATACCGAATCCCCTGTATGACGAGCGGCTCATACGCAATTTTTCGATTTCCTTGTTAACGATATAGACGGGGCGATTTACAGGAATATCTGCGAAACATGGGGGTTTCTATTCCGCCGACACCATAAACATGAGTATTCCGCACCTGAATAAGCCATGAGTCCGGTAGAGGTTGCGCCGCTAATGCGCTGCTAACAGACCGCCGGCTGATGCTATACTTGGCAGGATCATTTATTATGCTTACAAGATTAATATTGAGAATCTTAATCCAGATAATGAAATCTCCATGAGAGAGATTTATGACCTTGATAAAAAGTTAAGTGAATAAAGTATCCTGGGGCTCTGCCCCAGACCCCGAGGTTTAACGCTTTGGGATTTTCCAGGGAGAGTAGCAATATGTTACATGAACAAAAATCGGTATATTCAGATTTGCGAAGCCCGGGGCTAAAAAGAAGGACCGCGCCGAAGATTATCTTTAGCGCGGAGGTTGTTTTGATTTTAAATTCCTGCGTAATTATGATTTAATATATCGTTAAAAGTCAAACGTCATCGCGCAGTTTTTTGTTCCCGGATCTTTTATCATACATTACCTCCTGTATTTATTATTGATCCGCGCCTATAAACAAAATAACCGGTTTGATGATTTTTTGCACACACCCGTCCGAAAGGGCGTTTTTGTTCGGTCGGATAATGCGGATTTATTTCGAGTCTGCGGGATGTTTTTATAAACTATAACGCTATATTTCAATTTCAAAGCCCGAGAGCTTTAACGCGGAGATTATATTATGCGCCGCTTCGGTCAAACTGCCGCCGGCGTCCGTTTCTATGTCGCACAGCCCGCGGTACAGCGGCAAACGTTTTTGGTATAGTTTGCGCCGTGTATCGGTATCCGCGGAAAGCGGGCGGTTATCCCCGGCGAGCAGATGCGGCGGGCGATTGACGAACGCGATGAATCCGTTTTGACGCAGTCTGTCATGATTAATAGCCCGTGTTACCGCGCCGCCGCCGGTTGAGATGACGCATCCGCCGGACCTGCCGGCTTCCTCAATAACCGCCGACTCGATTACACGAAAGGCCTCTTCGCCGTCCCTTTCGATAATCGCGGCGGGGGTTCTGCCCTCTCTTTGGGTTATCATATCATCGGTGTCGAGCAAAACACGACCTGTTTTTTCGGCGATTATATGTCCCAGGGTTGACTTTCCGCTGCCGGGCATGCCGATAAGTATGATGTTTATCATCAGGCGGGCTATTTTGCGGGTGATCGCATCGATTTTGCCGTCATCGATTTTCTGACCGGTGAACAATTCAGCCGATTGTTTCGCCTGCGCCGTCAGCATGGGCAGACCGTTTATATTGCTGATGCCCAAATGCCCGGCCTGCAGCAGCAAAGCGGTTTTGGCGGGATTGTAAATCAGGTCCACCACACCGCGGCAGGCGGGAAAGGCTTTGAGACAGACCGGCGAGGTCCCGTTTTGGGGGTACATGCCTACGGGGGTGGTGTTGACGATAATGTCCGCGTCGGCATGTCTGTCAAGATTGTTATAATTGTTTTCGCCGCTGCGGGATATAACGGTTATATCGCGGGCTCCCGCGTCGGTCAAAACGGCGCAAACGGTTTTTGACGAACCTCCGCTGCCCAGAACGCATACCTTATTGGATTTGACATCGATTCCGCCCGACGTTAACAGATATAAAAACCCGGAATAATCGGTGTTGTCTCCGTAAAGGACGCCGTTTTTGCGCAGAATGGTGTTTACGCTGCCCGTGCGTTTGGCCGTGTCGGAAAGCTCCCCGCAAAAGGGGATTACCGCCGATTTATAGGGAATGGTGACATTGAGCGCCGAAAATTCTTTGCCCGACAGAAAGTTTTCAATATCGCCGGGCGGCAATTCGAAAAGACGGTATTCATAATCCGCCAGCATGGAATGTATCAGCGGGGAATATGAATGCCGGAGTTTTTCCCCGAGCAAACCATAAGGTTTTTTTAATATATCCATCACACAACTCCGAACTTTGTAAATAATATAGTCTACCGGTAATATGCGAGCGCCGCTTCAAGATGCGCGATAAAATATGCCGGCCGATCCTCGACCCAGACGAGCATGTCGGCGCCGGCTGTCAGCCAGTTTTCAAAGTCGTACCGGTCGTCAATTGTGCCCTGCCAGCGCTCAAGATGCGCGGGCATTTCATGATATAAGCCGTCGATATACTCCTGCATGAGCGCTTTGAGCAGGTCTATGTTGCCGGCCGAAACCAGCGCGCGGCATTGGGCATCAAATGCGGAACGGAAGCCGTCGTTTTTAAGGCAGAAATCCAGCAGCCCCTGCAGCAGCAGCGAATCCGGATAATAACCGCTGTCCCTGTCGAATGTATATGTCCCTGTCCGGTAGTTGCCAAGGACACGGGTGAAGGTATCGGTATCGGCCAGGGTGTATATTTCGGGCAGAACAAGGTCGGAATAGCGGCCGAAGGAGAAGTCCATATCCCGCAGCGTAAAGCGCCAGCGTCCGTCGCTTTCGGGTATTTGCGGGTCCGGTTCGCCGGTATAACGCCATAGACGGATATTGTTATGGGGCCAGTCGGTGTTGCAGGCAAACAGATTCAGGGCGCAATACTGCATGAAATTGTCAAGGTCGATTTTCGATGAAACCTCACCGTAGACGGCAGCGCGGTTCTCCGGCGTTGACGTTATGGCCCTGCGGCACAGCGCGGTAAAGTCGTCGATTTCACTGTCGGCTCCTTCATCCATTGCATAAAAGAACCAGACATCATCGAAACGGCAGGCGCCGCCGTCGGAATGTTGATCGCAGTGACGCGTGGTGTCAAGCTCACTTTTAATTACGGCAATTGCGGATTTGTCGGCCAGACCGTATATGTTTTTTATATAATCGTCGTTTATATCCGGCTTGAAATCAAGGATGCCGTAATACTTGCCGTTTAGATATATCACGGCAGGCGCGGATAATTGGTTTGTGACCGCGGGGGCGGTATGGAGCGCGTAATTATTCGCCACGCCGTCCCGCATGAGGTTCATTCTCAGCGGGTCGGCGGCGGTTGACTGCAGCGAATCGTTGCCGCCGTTGCGCAGCACAATGCGGTCGTATGCGGTAAATTGCCCGCCGTTGATGTCGTTAAGATTTTCAAAAAAGGCGTAATCAAAATTGCCCTTGCCGTTATATCTTGTGTCGTTAAAATATTCGGTTTTACGCGTGACGATTCGGAATGACTTTTGCGGCAGCACTCTGGAAGACCCGCCGAAGATCCGCAGTCCGGCGTCCTGATTTATTACTCGAATACCGTCACCGTTTATTATTTCTATATGAGCGGGCCGTTCCCACTCTTTGCCGGACATGGCGGGATGGGTTATAATCCCCTTGCTGCCGTTGAGATCATTGTCATCGGCCGAGATTGATACAATAAAGTTTGCCTGCCGGCCGTCCGCAGCTTTTATATAGGTATTTGTTATGATATTGCCCAATATCGCTCCGCCCCGGCTGAAACAGGCCGCGCGTATAACGACGCTTTCGCGGGAAGCCAGCAGGACAACGGGTTTATCGTATTTTGGCGAAGAGCTCACGGGTTCGTCGCCGTTGACGGTATAGCGTATGGCATTGACGCCGGCCGTATCTGCCGGTACGGACAGTTCAAGGGCTATTTCGGTCGTGTATAATCCGCCCTCATGGGAGAAAATCGGGTTTGCCGGCGCCGATTCGGATTCGTTAACGGCGGGTTCGGTTATCCGCGGTTGAGCATGTGACGTTATATGTCCGGTGATTTCGGTCTGCGTTTCACCGGGCAGGCTGTTTTTATTGCCGCAGCCAATAAACAGAACCGGGAAAAGCGATAATAATATCAAGATTAATACCGGTATGCGCAGCATTATTTTATTCATATAATTTTGACACTCCTGACTCCCGATATTATATCATACTTTGCACGGCTGCGCAATAAATATAAGCTTATAAAACAAAGACCCGGTCATTGCCGCCGTAGTCTTTGATAATATCGCCTCCGCCGAAGATGCGCCGCACCGCTTGGGCCTGGTCATAACCGATTTCAAGCAGTGTGACCGATTCGCCGTTCAATATATCGCTTCGCAGTTTCTTCAATATCCGGTAGAAGCGCAGCCCGTCCTCCCCCCCGTCCAGCGCAATTGCGGGTTCGGCACGCACCTGCGCCTCCAGACTGCCGATAATATCGGTTTTTATATAGGGCGGGTTTGACAGCAGCGCGTCAAATTTACACCCGCCGGTCAGCTGCCGCGCAAAACCTTCCGTAGTCATATCGGCCCAAAGGAAGGACAAACGGCAGTCAACACCGTTTGCGGCGGCGTTTTCCCGGGCTATATCCAGCGCTGCGGCCGATATATCCGCGGCAACCGCCCTGAGGTCGGGGCGATGACGCAGCACCGAAATGGCGATACAACCGCTGCCGGTGCATAAATCGGTAAATATGCCGCCGCGGGGAATACGTTCTATCGCCGCTTCCACAAGGATCTCGGTATCGGGGCGGGGTATGAGTACATCGGGGGTGACGCGATAGGTTTCATTGTAAAAATACCACTCGCCAAGAATATAAGCGAGCGGTTCTCGGGCCTCCAGCCGCCGGTATGCGTCATCGCGCCCGGCGGCTGAGGGAAATTTCCGATCTATCAGCTTTTTTTCGTGTTCGGTCATTTAAAGCTTATATTATAGGTAAACTCGTTGGTTTTAACGGGAAACTTACCGATGTTGTCCGCCCGTTTTCCGTTTATATACAGCCCGTCTATGGTGATGTCATGGGTCTGATGCTCGGCATTCACGCCCAGGAATGTCGCCGGCGGCAGGGGCAGAGAATTATCGGTCTGAACCTGTATATTGCGGAAGGTAATATTATAATTTTCACCCCACAGGTAATCCTTCGACCATACCCCGTTATATATATGCGCGTAAAACAGCTGCGGCATGTATCCTTCCCTGCCTTCATATATCATGTCATCGGAATTTTGATAGACCGGCTCAAGGGTATAACGGGAATATTCAACCCTGATGTTATCAAAGATAATGTCATGCACCTTCGCGCGGTCGCCGTTTTGCAGATCCATATGCATATGGGCGCCGTGGATGAGATCGCAGTCTTCAAATATAATATTGCGGTATTCGTCGGCGCAGGTTTCGGCGCCGATTTCCAGCCCGCGTCCCCAGTCACACCAGATAACGCAACCGGACACATGAATGTTTTCCACATTGCGGGTATCCCAGCCTTTGAGGCCCTTAAGCACCACACAATCGTCAAAATTGCGTAAAAAGCAATCCTTTATAATACCGTTGGCGGAATTCACAAAATCGATTCCGTCGGCATTGTACCGCCACATGCCTATTGCTTTTATATTGTCGAATATAACATTATCCGAATTGAAGACGGTTGCCGTCCATACGACCGAATCACGGCAGATTATACCCGATACCTCAACGTTCCTGCAGTTGAAAAATTTCATGCATCCGATGGGCCCTTTATCGGTCTTATCGCGCTCCTCCCATGAATTGTCAAGAATGCCCTCCCCCGCAATCCGTATATTGGACGCGTTATGCGCCGTAACGGCGGCGCGCAGCACAGCCCCCGCTTCAATGAACAGGGTCTGTCCCGATTTCAAATCGATATAACCCGCGTCATGGATGCCGGCGCCGTAATATATAACATCGGGATCGTCTTTTGAAACGCCGAAATCAAAGACCGGATTTGCGAAGATATGCAGCGCGTTATGAAAACCGTCAAGTTCAACGGTATACTGTCCCGGCTCCGTTATATCAAAAGTAATGGTTTTGTTTTTTACATGCGGTTTGATGTTTTTTGAGAGCGGACGGACGGTTACATCATTAAACTTTTTTGCCGGATTCAGGGCAACGGTAACCGTTTGGTCCGCGGCGAAATAAATAAAGGACGCGATTTCGGTCTGTTCGATGGGACGCTGCCGGCCCGGCCATACGCGGTTGAAGGGAATAGCCGACACCCTGGCGGTATACGCGTCCGCCGCCTGTCCGTTGAGCGTTATCCCAAAGTCGCCGGATATCGGTTCGCCGGCGGGGATTGAATAAATTTTAAGCATGCTTTTACCTCTGAGTTACAGATATGTTATTACGTCTTTATATTGTTCCATGATTTTGGCGTTATAAGCGTCGCCGCCGTCGATGTTGGCGCTCATAAATACCGGCGGGTCAATGCCCTTTTCAATAAAAAGCGGAATGGATTCGGTGCAGATTGAGTTGACAATGGCGGCGCCCGTTATGGTGGAGGTGGGCGCGACAAGCCCCGCAAATCCCTCAATCCGTATCGCGGCGTCACCGAAAACACCGCAGTCATCGATAACCAGATCCGCGGCTTCAAACAGACGTTTCCCGTTGGCATGCCGGGAGGTTGATTTTGTCGAATAGTCCATGTTTGTTATGGCGATGGTGTAGACACCGCGGGAAACCGCTTCACAGGCAAGCTCAACCGGAACGCTGTTGCGGCCCGATACCGAATGGACGAACAATAAATCGCTCTTGTTAAAGCCTGTCGCGTCGGCGATTATCTTCCCGTAACCGTCCTGCCGCTCCAGCGCCGAGGTCATGGTTATAGGCGTGACATCGCAGGTCAGACCCGGAGGGAGTATCGGATTGATAACCGCCAGTCCTCCGGTGCGGTAGAAGGCCTCCTGCGCCAGAATACCGGCGTGGGTGCAGCCGAAGAAATATATCCTGCCTCCGGCAGCGACCGTCTCAACTATCTTTGCGGCGGCGGCGCGAATATTATCCGCCTGTTCGGTTCTTACCCGTTCCAGCTGGGCGATTGCAGTATCGAAATATATGTCTGTGTATGACATTTTATCCTCCCGTAATATTTAATAATTTATTTTATTAAGGCATAACCGGAAATATAATAATATTGAAAGATATTATCATGATCGACCGAGTAATCGACTGTTTTAAAAATGAGGGTAATATTATCCGCCGGACTGTATATTATCTCAGTGTCGTCTTCCGAAAGAGTCAGGACAAACCCGGTCAGGTCATATTCGGCATTTTCCACCGTAACAATAAACCTGCCGCCTGCTGTATAGCTGCTTTCGTTTATCTCAACAAGCCGGGCATACCCGGATATATCGAATTGGGAGGCCTGCCCGTGAAAATTATAATAACGGAGATTATCGGCGTAACCGAAATCCGGGTCAAATCCAAAAATGTCGCCGAACGCCGTGTCGCTCTTTATGTTTTTTATATAATACGGGGCATTGTCATGGGAGATCAGATAATTATAGCAGCTGCGGATGGTCGCTTTGTCCACTTCGCTTATTTCGGCATTGGGTATGATGCTGCCGTCCGAGAACATATTGTTTTTCGCGAGCACCCGGTCAAGGCGGAGGGTCTGCTCATAAACGGGCACATCGATCAAATTAAGAGGGGTGACGGAGACCAGCAGGACGGCGGAGATGAATACAATTATAATCCGGCTGATGTATTTGCCTCTTTTTATAAGCGACAGGACTACGAAAATCAATACGATTATATTCAATACAACCGAAAGATAGCGCGCGGAGGTCAGTCCGTATGCGTTCAGCCTTATATAAACGGCGACGGCCTGGGCTGCCAGAACCGGCAGCATTATCAGTCCGCCGAAGCGCGCGAATATACGTGTTATAGGATAATCGTATTGTATAATCGTAAATCTGAAAAATATAAAAAACAGCGCCGCAAATGACGCGAACAGGTTTATCTGCCCGCCCGGCATATTGAGGGTTATCAGGATTTTTCCGAGATATACATATAATACCGCCATTAAAAGCAGATAGATGGGGAAGGCGACATACAGCACGAGAATTTTAAATACCCCGGGTATATGCAGCTCCTCACCGGCGTTGGGAAGTCCTGATAAAAATATATTGAGCGCCAGCACCTCATAGGCGAAGGCGAGCGCCGTTAAAATCAGCCTGCCGATAACGTCATAGTCGAATTCATAGATCAGATAATTTACGGCATAAATACATAACGTGATTCCGCCGAAGAAAACGAGGCCTATGAATCCCGCAAGGATTATGTTTTTAAACAGAAACGGAATGACCGTATTTATGTTGTCCGCCGAAAACAGAAAATACAGGGCCGCGGCGGCAAGCGCTGCCAGAACACCCGCATAACCGACGGCGGTATAAACATTGTCGATATCATTTAATAATCCAAAACACGCCGCGGCGGAGGCCACGGATATTATTATATGAACCAAATAAAAATAATTAAATCTGAAGCGGTCATATTTGTCGCTCATCGTCTGCAGTGTGACCGAAAGGACCATGGCCAGGAAGACGGACAGAATCAGTCTGATGAAAAGATTTTCATCGCTGTCCGCATAAATAAAAACAGCGGTAATGACAAACAAAACACAGCTGCCGTAAAAAGCTATGCTGTAACGCGATATACCCGACCGCAGGCGGGTAAAGAGCTGACGCAGATAATTCATAAATGTCCTCAATATCTTTTTAGTTATATGCTTTAAGTAAAATATAGCATATTTTAAGCCGATATGCAAGTATGTTATATAAAGATTATGCAATTATGACATGAGTGTCACAAGTGGTTTTAAAAAAACGGAATTGTCACAATAAGGTAATAGAAAATGTGATTTTTGTATCTGACACATAATTTGTCCGGATTTTCAAAAAAAAGAGGAATATTTCCTCG
>JAQVWU010000091.1 GCA_028709565.1 Eubacteriales bacterium | reverse complement strand
CACGGGGGTCACCTCGCAGAATACCATTGTGGCGATGGTAAAACCGGCGAAGATGGCAAGGCCGCCGAGTCTGGGTATGGGGGTTTTATGCATACGCCGTTCATCCCTGGGCACGTCTATCGCCCCGGTTTTGAAGGCGAACACCCGTACAACCGGGGTCATTGTAAAAGATATCAAGCCGGCGCATACCATGGCGATGAGCAAATATAAAAACCTGAAATCGTTCATATCAGTATAATCACTTTAATTTTTAATCTGGGTGAATCCGATTTTCCGGTATACCCTGGAGAGTGTCCGGGCGGCGATACCGGCGGCGCTTTCCGCCCCGCGCTTCATTATGCCCTCAAGATAGCTCTTGTCGGACATGAGCTCGTCATAGCGCGTTTTAACCGGAGCCAGCGCGTCGGCTACCACCTCGCCCACCGCCGTTTTGAACTCGCCGTAGCCGCGGCCCTCAAAAAGCGCCTCGATTTCGGAATCGTCCTTTCCCGTAAAACAGGAATAGATCTTCATGAGATTGTTTATGCCGTCCTTGCCCTCTCCCCGGCGCACCGAGGATTCGGAGTCGGTAACGGCGCGGCGGAATTTGCGCATAATAGCGTCGCGCGAGTCGAGAATGGAGATATAGGCATTGATATTGTCATCCGATTTGGACATCTTTTTTTCGGGTTCGGTGAGGGACATTATCCTCATGCCCGTGGTGGGTATATAGCCTTCGGGCACGGTAAAGGTCGGACCGTAAATGCCGTTGAACCGCTCGGCGATATCCCGGGTTATCTCGATATGCTGGCGCTGGTCGTCCCCCACGGGCACGAGATTTGCCTGATAGAGCAGGATATCGGCGGCCATGAGCACCGGATAGGTAAACAGTCCGGCGTTGATATTGTCGGTGTTCTTTGCGCTCTTGTCCTTAAACTGGGTCATGCGGCTCAGTTCGCCGAACATGGTATAACAGCTGAGAATCCAGGACAGCTCGGCGTGGGCGGGCACATGGCTCTGCACAAACAAAATGCATTTGTCGGGGTCGATACCGCAGGCTATATAGACGGCCAGCGCCTCGTAGGCATGGCGGCGCAGCTCGGCGGGTACCTGGCGGACGGTCAGGGCATGCATATCCACCACGCAGTAAATGCAGTCATAGGAGTCCTGCAGCATCACCCAGTTTTTCAGCGCGCCGAGGTAATTGCCCAGCGTTAATATTCCGCTGGGCTGAATCCCCGAAAAAATAGTCTGTCTGCCGGTTTGTTCTTTTTGTTCTTTTTGTTCTTTTTGTTCTTGATCTTTCATTAATTGATTATGTCCTTTACGTGTAAGCTAATCGGTAATGTTAATCTTCTTTGTCGTTGTAAAAGAACCAGCGGCCGTCGCTGCTCTTTTTGCGCTTGCCTTCACCCAGCAGTTCGCGGTAATTTTCGGCGACCTTGCGGAACGCGGCGGCATACATCTCGATATATGAGTGCATGGGCCGCTTGAACCACGGGATGGAGTATATCTCAAGCTCCTCGGTTACCGGCAGCGCATCCAGTTCCCGCACATCCCGGTCCGCGTTCATTATGCGGGTGGGTGTTCCGGCATTGTATATATCGGCTGTTTTGAAGACATTGTGCGTATGCAGCGGATTGTTTCCGCCGGGTGACACAGAAACACCCTCGGCGCGGACCGCCTCGCAGAAACGGGAAACGGACAGTCCCTCAAGCTCGTCCGAGTTGTACAGACCGTGGGGAGCATACCAGCCCGCCATGTTGGACCCTTCGGCTTCGCTGACCCTGTGGGCGCGGATGCCCGGCAGTCCCTCGAGCAGGTCCCAGAAATAATTCATCCCCTCCCGGATGAGGCGGCAGCGTTCGTCGTAATATTTGAGCTGTACGCGTCCCATTGCCGAACAGGTCTGATTAACCCGCCCCTTCATGCCGCCCAGGGGCAGGCCGAAATAGGGTTTGAGGTATTCGGTTTCGATATAGCTGGCGTTGTTGCGTTCGTAATGGGAATAGGCCATGGCGCGGTCGTACATTTCGCGGTTGTCGGTGACCAGCATGCCCATCTCACCGGTGGCAAACGACTTGCCGCTCATGAGGGACATGGCGCCGATATCCCCTATGGTGCCGAGCTTGCGCCCGCGGTATAAACCGCCCTGGGCGTGGGAAACATCCTCTATGACCTTGAGATTGTGTTTTTTCGCCACCGCCATTATCGCGTCCATATCGGCGGGATGGGCGAGATAGTGCACCACCATTATAGCCTTGGTTTTGGGACCGATACAGCGCTCAATGTCGGCGGGGTCAATGCACAGGCTGTCCCTTTCGATATCCGCGAAGACTACGGTGGCGTTCATGTTAAATGCCTGGATACAGGACGCCCAGTAGGTCTTTGACGGGCAGATGAGTTCATCGCCCTTGCCCAGCCCGCAGGCGAACATCGCGGCCTGCAGCGAAAGGGTGCCGTTGCAATAGCCGATAGCGTATTTGCTGCCCAGCCAGTCGGCGAATTCGCGCTCAAATTTTTCGGTGACATCAAGTCCGCTCATGGCTCCCCGGCGCAGCACGTCAAGCACCGCCGCTTCGTCTTCCGGAGTTACGACAGGCCAGCTGAACAGTTCCGCGGGGATTGTACCATGAATTGCCGGTTTGCCGCCGTTTATCGCAAGTATACTCATGACAGATCTCCTTTTTCTCTTTCCCGATTGTTGTTCTTGTTTGTATGTTTTAGTCGGGATATATTTTATTTATATTGATATGTCGATATATCGTCTGAAGTTTATTAATCCTGCTCCGTCTCCATCTGTTTGATGAACGCATTGATGTCTTCTTCTGTTGCCGCCGCCTTTTGGGCATACAGCGAAGCGGCTCCGTTTTTGACCTGTTCTGTCGATTCATATGCCTCCGCAATGCCGCCGAAACCGAATATAATGCCCATGTCAAACACCCGGTTGGCGAAAATTATATCCAGCGCCGCCGACGATTCGTCATCCCGGGCATATTTGCCCCTCAGAACGCTCTCTTTATAAGCGGGCTGAACGGTGGAAGACGATTCATACGCCATGGTTTCGAGAATTACCGATGTGCGCTCCGGGTCGGAGGCGGATAAGGGAACCGACATAAGACCCGATGTATGTATGCTGACCGGATTATAATAACGCTCCTGGCTCTCACGGTATTTCGGAACGGGCAGAATGCCGAAGTCGGTTTCCGACCCGCGCAGGGCGGTCACGCCGGCCAGCCGTGTCAAAAAGAACAGACCCTGTCCGTCCTCAAACATACGCCTGTATTCGGCGTCGCCGGTGCCCGTGTTATTATACCTGTCGTTCATAATTTCGATAATTTTATCGGTTACGGCATAGTTATACTCGCTCTCAAAGGCGCTGACCGGCAGATCTTTTCCGTCCTTTGAGGCGAACAGGGAGCCCGCTCCGTTAAATAATACGGCGGACACATCCCGTCCCGCGATAAATCCCCATACTTCCTCACCCATAACGCCGTCCACGTCCCCCGCGGCGTCTTTATACAGCGACACCATGGCGTCAATCGTCCACCGGCCGTCCTGCACCATATAATACAGGTCGGGCAGTTTCGGACCGGCTGCCATATTCCTGTTGAAGAGTATGACCGATGTCGCGTCCCTGTCGATGACATTGATGTCGGACGCTGCGAGATACAGTTTGCCCGCTATGGACAGATTATCCGCGGCATTTGCGTCCCACCATGGTTTTTTCAGGTCCACATGGGGGAGTTTTTTAAAATCGGACAGAAATTTGCCCGTTATCACCGACGGCACCTCACAGGTGCGTATATATACCAGGTCAAAGGCGTCGTCGGCCGCCGTAACCATATTTATCACATTTGAAGCGATGACGCCGCAGTCCTGATATTCGGCCGATATCGCGATGTTAAGCCTCCCGGTGACCCGGAGATTGCGGCGGTAAACGGCGTCATTGATCAGGTCCCCCGTCTCCTCGTGCGATACCAGGTCTCTGCCAAATACGGACTCCCCTCCGTCCTCGTCATTGTGCCAGTGGAGGATGCGGAAGTTATACCCCTCATAATCGGCGTCCGGCAGGTCGGCGGTCAGTTCGGTCCCGATATCCGTTTCAAGAAAACCCGCCTGACGGGGCACAGCCTCGCCAGGAACATGCTCGGTCACCTCGCAGGAAGCCGCGGCAATTATCATAAATATAACGGCGACCGCGGCCGCAATACGCAGTTTCACGTCTGTTCTCCTCAGTTTATCATTATCGGAACAGTATAATTATAACATATAAAAGTGTCATGTCAAGTTTATTTTATTAATTATGACAAGGGTAAATTGAACACCGGATTGATGTTGACACTTTCGTCACCATTCGATATAATAAATATAATAAAACACTAATCAAAACCACGGCAAGGAAGTGAAGTAAAGTTATGATTGATACAGAAAAATTTAAAAATCCCTCTTCGGAATACAGGATAAAGCCCTTCTGGTTCTGGAATTCCGCGCTTGAGGGGGACGAACTGCTCAGGCAGATAAACGACATGCATGAAAAGGGCATCGGGGGATTTTTTATCCATGCCCGTTTCGGCCTGGAAACCGAATATATGTCTCCCGAATGGTTCGACGCCGTACGGCTGTGCGCCGATGAGGCGGCGAAGCTGGGTATGGAGGTATGGAGGTATGGCTGTATGATGAAAATCCCTTTCCCAGCGGCATCGGCGGGCTCAAGGTAAGCAGTCGCCCGGAATACCGAAACCGCTATATGGAGTGCCGCGAGGTTGCCCTAGGACCGGGGGTCAGCCGTTTTGACCTGCCGCAGGGCGAGGTCGCGGCGGTGTGCGATACCGGCAGCGGCCGTCCGCTCAAGTGGGAGCGTAATAACGGCGAACTGTTTATACTCAACGCCGACTCAACGGCAAGTGCCGCGATATATCTCAAACGCATAATCGACAATCCCAACGGCAAGATATTCGGTATTAATTATATGGACGAGGGGGCGGTGGGCGTATTTATTGAGCTGACCCATGAAAAATACGCCGAACATCTGGGCGAATACTTCGGCAGCGTTATCAAAGGGATATTTTTGGATGAACCCACCCTGCTGCCCTGGCATCAGGACATCAACTGGTATACAGCGAGGGAGGACGGCAGGGTGCTCGCCTGGGATGACAAGATCCCCGCGATAATGTTTTCCGAGAGGGGCTCTGAGCCGGGCGAGATACTGCACGCGCTCTTTTACGGCACAAACGACACCGACGGGAAGATCCGCAGGCACTTCTGGAAGACGGTCAGCGATCTTTATGAAAAGACCTTTTTTAAAGCCTGCAGTCTTTGGTGCCGCCGGCACCGGCTGCAGCTGACGGGGCATGTCCTGCTTGAGGAGGGGTTGTATTTCAATCATCTCTTCCAGGGCAATATCCAAAAAAACCTGGAGCATCTGGATATACCGGGCACCGACCAGCTGTGCGCCTACGCGGAGATGCCCGATATGGGGTATATGGTGGGCGGGGCAAAACATATGCCCAAAATGAAGACAAACATCCAGGGGCAGAAGACGGTCAGCTCAGTCTCCCACCTGTCGGGTAAAAAAAGAACGCTGAGCGAGAGCTTCGGACTGGGCGGCTGGGCTATGAATCCGGGCGACATGAAGCGTATTGTCGACTGGCAGTATGCGCTGGGCATCAACCAGCTGTGCGTCCACGCCTTCTTCTACAGCATCGAGGGGTTCAGAAAATATGACGCCCCTCCCTGCCACATGCACAACAGCCACTGGGCCAATTACCGTGTATTTGCCGATTATGTCGCCCGCCTTTCATACGTGCTTTCCTCGGGCAGGCACATCGCGGATACGGCCGTGCTGTATCCCCTCAGCGCCTTCCGTTCGGCTTATATCGCGGGCGAGCAGAGGGCGGAGGACAAGGGGATAAGCGATATCTATGACATGCTCTGCTCGGAGCTCATGAAACTGCACTATGATTATGATATAATCGGCGAACATCATCTCGAGGGCTGCGAAATTACAGACGGACGCATATGTATCGCGGGCGAAGTCTATTCCGTGCTCCTCATTCCCTCCCTCAGGGGGCTGCCCGAGGCTGCCGTGAATAAAATAGCGGCGTTTACCGCAGAGGGCGGGCAGGTCCTCGTCTTCAACGGAGACAAGCCCGGCAGGGAGGGCGGCGTTGTCACCGTCGGAAGGCTGGACCTTGACACGGAGGAGGACACCGCGCGCTTTGCCGCGGCGCTTGAAGGCTTTCTGGGCGCCGCCGGTATTGCCGATGTCACCATAAGCGGCGAACTGAACCGGGCGGTCTATTGCCTGCACCGTTCGACCGAAAACGAGGAAATCTATTTCTTCGCCAACACCTCGGACAAAAGGGCGCATGTTGAAATAACCGTCGCGGCTGCCGGCAGCGCATATGTCTATGACGCCGAAACGGGCTCGGTTTCCTCCCTTGATTGCTCCGCCTCGGCAGACGGGACCCGCTTCGCTTACGTCTTTGAAGGCCACGCGTCCCTGATTGCAGGTTTTTCAAAAAGCAAAAGGGCGGAGCCCGAACCGCAAACCCCCGTCCCGTCCGGCTTGCACAGCATCACAATGGACAGACAGTGGCGTTTTGCACCCGAAGGCTATAACGTATATCCCCTCGATGACTGGACCTTCAACATCGGCATATCCTCGGGGGGAGCGGCATTCACATACACAAACACCTTTTTTGTCGCGGATAATCCATCGGTATTGAAAATCATGCTTGATGACATCGAATATCGCGGCGCTTTTATGGGGCTTGCGGACATTACGGTCAGGGTAAACGGACAGACCGTTCCCTTCACCGGGGAGAGCTATATCGACGCCAAATTCAAGCTGGCCGATATCGCCGGCGCCGTCCGGGCGGGTGAAAATACCATTGAAATAAGAATAGGTCATTCGGCGTGGTCGGACCAGCCCCACCTGCTGACAAGTCCGGTAAAACTGCTGGGCAGTTTCGCCGTGTATGAAAGGGAGGGCAAAACGGTTATAGGCAGTCCCGCCCCCGCCGCCGCAAACGATTCGTGGACACTGCACGGATATCCGTATTATTCGGGCGCGGCCGTATATTCGGGCGAGGTAGGTTTTGAGACATGCCCGTCGTATACCGCCGTTGAGTTCACCTGCGCCGACTGCGCGGAGGTGTTTGTAAACGGACATCGCGCCGGAATACGCCTGTGGCCGCCCATGCGCTTTGATATTTCCGGATATGTCAGAGAGGGCGTCAATAAAATCGACATCAGGGTGACAAACAGCATGGTTAATTTCATGGAAAGCCAGCCCAAAACCTCGGGACTGACCGGGGACGTGACCGTTTATTTTATCTGATATCGGCCGTAATCGAGATAACCGAGGCGGCGGGAACGTTTATTATGCTGTCGGTCAGTATGACTTTTTTATATACCGCTTTTACATTTTCGGGATTCTCAAAGGTGTTGTGCGCGTGATAGTCCATGTGGTTGAGCATGCCGATTTCAACGTTTTCGTCCAATACAGCGCCGACCGGGATCAGCCGTATGTTTTCCGAGGTGTCGGCGGATAAATTCGCGATTGTAACGGTCATCTTATTGTTTTTATGAGACGCCGATACCGATATTTTCTGTATATGGTTTCCATGACCGTTGTGTGGATTAGCGAAAGCAATATCTTCGTTGTTCTCAATAGTTGATTTTATTGCGCTGCCACCCTGATGCCCTTTATACAAATCAAAAACATGGTAGGTGGGAGTGGTTATAAAATGCTCACCGGAACTGAGGAAAAGGGACTGTAGATTATTAATCAGCTGGGCTATTGTCGCCATCTTGATTTTATCACAGTTGTTGTTGAATATATTGAGTGTCAGGGCTGCGACCGCGGCGTCGCGTATGGTGTTCTGCTGTTCAAACAGATTGTATCCCTTGGACGGACCCGAACCGTCGGGATGCCATGTCCCCCATTCGTCAATGACCAGTTTCGCGCAGCGTTCCATGCCGAATCCGCAGATATAACTCCAGTGGCGTCTGAGGCAATATTCTATGGATGCCGCCTGTGACAGCAGCTGATACCACTCGTCGATACTGAACTGAGTCGGATTTCCGCTGCTGCCGCAGTAATAATGCAGGGAGAAGCCGTTCATGTGCCGTTCGGAATTCGAAAACTCCTCCATGAAGCCCTTTGTCCAGTTATAATCACTGTGGTTGGCGCCCGAACCTATGAGTTCAAGCCCCGGGGCGCTGTTATTCATGATTACCGCGTATTTTCGAAACTCATGGGCGTAGACTTCGGGGGTCATATTTCCGCCGCCGCCCCAGGTCTCGTTCCCTACCCCCCAGTATTTTATGTTGAACGGTTCGGGGTTTCCGTTTGCCTCGCGCAGCTTCTCGTATGAGGTAACGCCGTGGGGCGTGTTGCAGTAGTCTATCCAGTCGCGGATATCCAGCGGGGTTGTGGCAGTGATATTTGCCGCGAAATACGGCTGGGCTCCTATAAGTCGGCAAAAATCCACGAATTCATCTGTCCCGACCTCGTTCGGTTCATAACGATTATCGTTTTGATGCCACCAGTTTATCCTCACCGGTCTTTTGTCCCGCGGACCGATGCCGTCGCGCCAGTCGTATGTTTCGGCGAAACAACCGCCGGGCCAGCGCAGAACCGAAGGATTGATTTGCTTCAGCTTTTCCACCAACGCAGAACGGAAACCGCGGATATTGGGTATTGAGGAATGCTCGCCCACCCATATTCCGTCGTAAATCACGCCGCCGATATGCTCCGAAAAGTAACCATATATTTCGGGCGCTATGGTCCCCAGTTTTTCGGGCATATAAAGATATAAATTTTTCACAGAACAATTCCCCCTTAAGCAAAATGACGGTTGAAACATCCCAATTCCATCAAATTTAAATGATATAATTACGGAATATTATATGTTATTTATTATATCACCGGATTACCCGAAACGCAACAATCAAAAGTCCGCGGCACCGGTATTATAATATTTTGGAAAGGAATATCTTATCGGTTATGAAGAATAAAATTATATCGGTATTGATACCGTTTATCGCCCTGCTGACCTTCGCCGGCTGCGCTCAGCAGGCAGAGGATGATAATACAGCCTTTGCGGCCGACACCGAAGCGGCCCGGGATATTATAACGAGCGGGCTGGAGGCGGTCGATTATGA
>JAQVWU010000090.1 GCA_028709565.1 Eubacteriales bacterium | reverse complement strand
CATCGGCGAACGCGTTCCGACCGATCTCGAGATTGAGGAAGACAGAGCCGCCGAAGAAGCGGAAGCAGAAGCTGATGCTGAAGCCGAAGCATTAAAAGCGGAAAAAGACGCCCTCAAAGAAGCGCGCGAAAAATATCTTGCCTCCCTTTCCGGTGAACCAATAGAGGAACCGGAAGAAGTACCCGAAGAACCCGAGGAAGAAGAGGAAGAAGAAGATGAGGATGAAGATGAAGATGAAGAATATGTTTATACTAAATATACCATCGACGACGGCTCGCTTGTCCGTGTCACATATGAAGACGGAACGGCCTTTATCCTCAACTACAACAGTTTTGAAGTTACTGTAGAAGGTTATACAATACCCGCTATCGGTTATCTGAAGATAGTAGATTAATGAATAAGAGAGGTGTAAAAGAATGAACAGTGTTTCCACAGTCAAAGGCACCGCACCGAAAAAGATTCGCAAATCAGCTTCTTTGGATAAACGCAAAGCACGGGGCGGATGGATATTCGTATTGCCGTTTATTATCGGTCTGTTGCTGGTTTATCTACCGGTTGTCTATGACTCCATCAAGTACAGCTTTCACGAAATCAAGATCTTACAGGGCGGCGGTTACAGACTCGAATGGGTAGGTTTGGATAACTATCAGGAAGCGATTTTTGTTGACCCAAGTTTTGTCAGAACGCTTACCGCGGGTGTACAGCAGCTGTTATTCGATATTCCGGCGATAGTAATATTCGCATTGTTTATCGCCGTGCTGTTGAACCAGAAGATGGTCGGACGCGCCGCGTTCCGCGCAATATTTTTCGTACCCGTTATCCTTTCAACAGGACTTATCAGCGATATAGACATCGGCAACACGCTGCTGTCCTACATGGGGGATACATCACGGGGTATTGATACAGGCGAGGTCGCCGATACGACAAGTCAGATTGTATCAATGGCGGATATCGGATGGCTGTTCAGAAATATGGCTGTCGGTACCGAACTTGTCACATATGTTACCGGCGCCGTCAACAACATCTTTGATATCATCAACCGCTCGGGTGTTCAGATGCTTATTTTCCTCGCAGGCTTACAGTCAATCTCCCCGGCAATATATGAATCATGCGCTATTGACGGTTCAACCGCCTGGGAAACCTTCTGGAAAATAACAATCCCTATGGTTAGCCCTATGATTTTTGTAAACATGGTATATACGATAATTGACTCATTTACCGCTTCTTCCAACAATGTAATGGCGTATATAGCGGGTGTTTATAACCAGCCCGGCGGCAACGTACTCAGTTCAGCAATGTCATGGATGTACTTTTTAATAGTCGTGCTGATTATAGCGGTAGCTTCGGCTGTTTTATCGGCGTATGTCTTCTATCAGAGACGCGATTAAGGAGGAAACGATAAATGAATAATGCACAAACAGCTCCGCAGTCACCGAAAGTCACTAAGGAAACCAAGAATAAAATCAGGGTAGAATTCGACCGCACCGACAGATGGACCAGATTTAAAATCAAATACTTTTCGGTGTATTTTCTTCAGACGGTTGTCTGGTCGATTTTCAGATTTCTGCTTCTTCTGGGTATTTCCTATGTAATACTGCAGCCCTTCTTTGCGAAAATAGCATCCTCCTTCATGAGTCCCGAGGACTTCGTCGATGTTACCGTTAAATTGATCCCCCGTTATCCTACACTGGATACCTATAAGGCGATTATTACCGATAACAAATACATCGAAGCCCTGGTGAACACGCTGACTTTATCGCTGGCCTGCGCCGTGATACAGACATTTATATGCTGTCTTATAGGCTACGGCTTTGCCAAGTTTAAATTCAAAGGCAACAAAATCCTTTTTGGCCTGGTTGTCTTTACGATGATTGTTCCCCATGAAACCCTGCAGCTTTCGCTGTTTATGAAGTTCAGATATTTTGACATATTCGGAATATTTAATCTGTTGGGCGGCGGTGTGTTTGAACGTTTCAGAGTCATCGGCTTTACGTCAATAAACTTCAACAATACCTATTGGCCATTGATTATACTGTCCCTGACAGGACTTGCGTTCAAAAACGGCCTATACGTGTTTATGATGCGGCAGTTCTTCCGCGGAGTACCCGACGAGCTTGAGGAATCTGCTTATATTGACGGTTCCGGCATAATCAAGACGTTTATAACCATCATTCTGCCTCTGTCGATTCCGATGATGATTACCATATTCCTCTTTACTTTCTCCTGGCAGTGGACCGATAACTTCTATACAACGGTATTCTTCACAACCTCAGGTCCGAAATTAATGCCCGACGTTGTAGCTATTCCGAAATCGCTTGACACACAATACGCAGGTCAGAACATGTATGAAGCAGCTATCAGAAACACCTGCGGCCTGATGATACTGGCTCCGCTGATTGTTGTATACCTTTTTGCTCAGAGATATCTGATACAGGGTATCGAACGTTCGGGTATCATCGGATAATAAAATAATCAGCTAATCAAAAAAAACCAAACAGGCACGGAACATTTACTGTGCCTGTTTTTTTTGCAATAAAAAGGGGGCATACCTGCAATTAATAAATCGGTATGCCCCTATATGAGCGTATAGATAAATTGGATATATTAATTCAATCTTGATTTGAGAGCGGTGAGCTCGTCATAAAGTTCGCGCGGGACACGGTCGCCGATTTTCGCATAGAATTTTTCTATATCGGCGGCGTCGGCCAGCCACAGGTCACGGTCGACATGCAGCAGTTCGCGTATCGTATCAACGGTTATACCATCCAGACCCCGGATATTTATGTCTTCCGCGATGGGTACATAACCTATCGCGGTGGATACGGCGTCGACCTTATCGTCGCAGCGCGCCAGAATCCAAAGCAGCACACGCAGATTCTCACCGAAGCCCGGCCATATAAAATTGCCTTCGTCATCGGTACGGAACCAGTTTACATTGAATATCTTCGGAGGATTCTTGATCTTTTTGCCCATGTTAATCCAGTGGGTAAAGTAATCGCCCATGTCGTAACCGGTGAACGGCAGCATTGCCATCGGGTCGCGGCGGACAACGCCGACTGCTCCTGCCTGTGCGGCGGTGGTTTCGGATGCCATTATGGATCCGACAAAAACGCCGTTCAGCCAGTCTGTGGACTGATATACGAGAGGGGCGGTTTTTGCGCGTCTGCCGCCGAATACAATAGCAGAAATCGGAACACCCTCGGGGTTGTTGAACTCGGAAGATATGCAGGGGCAGTTTGTTGCCATAACCGTAAAACGGGAATTGGGATGAGCACCGTAGGTAGAGGTATCTTTTTTATTATAACGGGTACGATTCCACTTTTTACCCGTCCAGTCCATGGCGTGTTCTGGCGGATTGTTATCAAGCCCTTCCCACCAAACGGTGTTGTTTTCAAAGTCGTGAACAACATTTGTGAAAATTGTATCCCGCCGGGTTGTAGCCAGGGCGTTGGGGTTGGAGCTCTCATTGGTGCCGGGCGCGACACCGAAAAATCCGAATTCGGGATTGACTGCCCAGAGTCTGCCGTCTTTGCCGACGCGCAGCCACGCGATATCATCGCCGACACACCAGGCTTTATAACCTTTTTCGGCAAACACTTTCGGAGGAATCAGCATGGCGAGATTTGTTTTACCGCAGGCGGAAGGGAAGGCAGCCGCGATATATTTGATATCTCCGTCGGGCGTTTCAATGCCGAGGATGAGCATGTGTTCAGCCATCCAGCCTTCTTTGCGTCCGAGGTATGAGGCAATACGCAGAGCAAAGCACTTCTTGCCCAGCAGAACATTGCCGCCGTATCCCGAATTTACCGACCAGATTGTGTTATCTTCCGGAAAATGGCAGATATAACGGTTTTCCAGTTCTAGATTGGCACGCGCGTGTAATCCTTTGACAAATCCGTTGTCATCAATTCCGAGGGCATCGATGACCTCTTTGCCGGCGCGTGTCATAATAAGCATGTTGAGCACAACATAAATAGAATCGGTGAGTTCGATGCCTATCTTGGCAAATTCGGAACCGACAACACCCATTGAGTAGGGTATGACATACATTGTATGCCCTTTCATGGACCCGCGGAACAGCTTTCCGAGTTTTGCATAACATTCATCGGGTGCCATCCAGTTATTGATATTACCCGTGTCTTCCTTCTTTGTCGTACAGATATAGGTTCTGTCCTCTACACGCGCGACATCGTTGATGGCGGTGCGGTGCAGATAACAGTTGGGTAAAAGCTCCTCGTTTAATTTGAAGATTTCACCGGTTGACATCGCCTGCCGGCGCAGCAGTTCTGTTTGTTCCGCGGAACCGTCAATCCAAACGATCTCATTGGGGCATGTCAGTTCAGCCGATTCGCGGATCCATTCGTTTACATATTTATTGTCGGTCATCAGTTTTCTCCAATCGAAAAAATTAAAAATATATCAATATTATATTATATATAGCTGTTTATGTCAATATACAGAGTGTTAAAAGTCGATAAAACTTATACTTATTTTATCAAAATGAATAATTTGTCCGACAAACTTGCAAAATCAACGATATTTAATCGTTCTCCGCGAATATCGGCAGGAAAACCGCAGGAAAGTATCGCTTCGGTAATCATATTTTTGTCTAAATCCGGATAGCGTGCATACAGCGCGTTGGACAGTGTTTTGCGCCTTTGGGCGAAGGCAGCATGTATCACTTCAATTAAGAAGTCCGGGTCGGTGACCTTGACAGGCGGGTTTTCATACGGCAAAAAGCGCATAACCGCCGAATCGACCTTTGGTTTTGGCAGGAAATTACCCGCGGAAACACCGAAAAGACGTTCGGTGTGCGCGTAATACGCGGCGACAGCACTGACCGCCGAATATGCCCCGGTGCCGGCTTCGGCGCAAAAACGGTCGCAGACCTCCTTCTGTATCATTACCGTAATCGACGAAAAACGTATCCCGCCGGTGAGCAACATCATTATAACGGGCGTTGTGATATTATAGGGCAGATTGGCGCAGACCGATACCGGTTCATCGGCGAAATGGTTGATAATAAGCTCCGGCAGGTCACACTTTAAAATGTCGGCGTTTATGACCAAAACATTCGGATAATTGGATAATGTTACGTCCAGTATCGGAATAAGTCCGCTGTCAATCTCAATCGCCGCCACCTTTTTACAGCGCAGCGCGAGTTCCCGGGTAAGAGTGCCGATGCCCGGCCCAATCTCAATGACATTGCCCGAAACATATTGTGCGATTTTGCGGGGTATGGCTTCGTTGATCAGGAAATTCTGACCGAATTTCTTTTGAAACGCGAGACCGTATTCCCGCATCAGTTGTTTTACATATTTAATATCGGTAAGTTTCGGTTCCTTCATTTATTTAAACTCTCTTAAGATTATTACATCGAATTTTCCCGCAAATACTATAATCGTTATAACCCGCGTAATAAGCGAATAACGTTTTAATAATTTTGGTCCGGGAAAAAGTATTGACAAAAATATTTACTTGTGCTATAATACTCACGTTGCTGGTGTGGCTCAGTGGCAGAGCAGTTGATTCGTAATCAACAGGTCGTGGGTTCAATCCCCACCACCAGCTCCATTTTAGATCTGATAAAAACATGCGGACGAACCGATCGCCCGCATGTTTTTATTATTTTATTATCTCAACCTGGGCGGGTGATTTGACATCAAGTATGACCTCACCGTTTCGCTTTATCGCTGACACCTCAATGATACCGTAGGGGGTGGGGAAGGTGCCGCGTGCGTAATTCAGACTGCCGAGGTTGGGCTTAATACTGATTTTGCGGCAGGCTGGTTCGAGCACGTTTATGCCGAGAATGTAACGGGTTAAAAAGGGAACGGGTCCCGATGCCCAGCCGTGGCACAGACTGTGGCGGAATTTCTCATAGCAATAAGCACCGCGGTCGCCGTGAATGTCAGCTTTGCCTTCGGGAACTATTTCATCAATGCCAACAGCGTTCTCCGTCCATTCGAGGTTGAAATCCTCCCAGAAGGTTGTAGCGCCCAGTTTGAGCATGCCGCCCCAATATTCGCGCAGAGCGTCCAGCGCTCCGCTGTAATCGCCCGCCATTGCCATGGCGGCGAGGGTATAATATCCCAGGAATGTGGAAAAACCTTTTGCGCATCCGACCGACAGCAGACCGTCATTCATCTTTACCGCATCCGCCAGACCGGCGACAACCAGCAGAGCGCCCGCCTGTTTGGAACCGTTGGGGTCAGGCAGATAACCGCTGAGTTTTTGTGCGGTATTGCGGCATCTCTGCACCAGGGCGGAGTCACCGAAAAGATCGGCGAAAAATTCGCCCTTTTCCATCGCCATTTTCAGCATAGCGTGAAGTCCGGCATGGGTTGCCTGTTTATTTGCCTGATTCGGCCAGTCGATAAAACGCCCCTCAGGCAGCATTTCCGAGCCCTCGTCGTTAACGCAGCCGCATAATATATCGATAAGCGCAAGCATATATTCTCTCTGCTCTGTAAGATAGTCAATATTACCGAAGTACATATACCAGTCATAATGCAGAAACAGCCACCAGACCGAATACGACGAGATGCCGTTCATCCACCTGCCGGAGGGCGTTTCGTCACGCACAAGGTCAAGGGATTTGGGAACCACGTCGTTATAGCCGAATACCGATGCGATGGTCATAACCTCGGTCTGCATATCTCCGATCCAGACAAGACGGTCACGTTTGATGCCGTCCCAAAGGTATTCCTGCATATTCAGATGAGCGGTATAGGCTGCCGTTGCCCATATTTTATTGATCAGCGGGTCATCGCATTCAAAGCTGCCTTTATATTCGATATCCCTGAATATAAAAACACCTTCAACCGCTTTGAATTCGACACGGGCGTCATCGTCTTCAAAGTCGATGCGAATGAAACGATACCCGGTTTCGTTTGTTTCGTTGGCCGATAAAAAGCCGACGTTTATGCGCATATCGCGGTTGGCATGATCGTTTGTCGTGTTTTTCGTCCCGATGTCGGTCATCGCCTCCATCGCCGATTCTCCGAAGCGGACACGCAGATTGGCGCGGTTGCCCTCACCTCTGACATGCCATATCATAAGGCGCGCCGAACCGTTTATTTCTATGCCGTAATCAAGCAGAATGGCGGCTTTAGGCTGTCCGGGTTTATTCTCGAGGACACAGGCATTTCCGGCGTCCAGGGTTATCTGAGAGCTTTTTTCCTCAAGGAGAGCTTCGGGGTTGCTGACGCTGCCGCGCGTCCACATTATACGTTTGGGCGCGAGATAGCGCCGCGTGCGCGGGTCAGCATTATAGCCCGCGAGGGAGGGGAAGACATCCGATACTTTTGACATAAAAGAGTCCTTTCAACGATTTATTCCCGGCATGTCCGGAGAACCTGCTATTCTGTATTATATAATTTGATAAAATAAATCAGGATTTATACTTAATATATCATAATATACCATAAAACCGGCCGGCTGTCAATCGCCGCCGGTTTATTGTTTTAGAATATTTGACTATTTGCGTTTTACCAGAAAGGCGTTGGGCAGCCGTCTGCCCACCGACGGGTTTGAAGAGCAGTTGCGGTTCAAAATTTCGCCGTCATAAGCGAGAACGGTGCTTGAACCTCCGTCACAGCAGGCGGCGTTTATCACGTCATATCCGATCAATATATCCGCCATATCTCCGACCGTGCAGCCGATGCTGTGCGTCACATCCCGGCCGTCAATTACCAGAAAGGCTATAACACCGTCTTCCCGCTGACCTATCGCGGTCCGCGGCTGAAGCCCGTATCCGGCGGAACCCGAAACCTGTTTTTTTCCGTCCGCGATAAGCACCGGACCGAATTGAATCCCGTCGCGTATATTGTAATTATTCCATACGGCTATATTGCCTACCACAAGCCTGTCACCCTCGGTAAGTACCACACTGCCGTAGTAGTTAACGTAATCGCCCCACATGGCGCCCTGTGAACTTGATAAACCCACAACGTGACCGCCGGTACCCTGCCCCCCGTGATCGCTGAAACCGGAGGCGTTTATACCGGCTATAACATCGTAATGGGATAGCATGGATTTTATCCGCAGACCTTCAACCCCGCGATAGGGAGTGACGCCGAGAAAAACCCGGGAGGGGTCATCAATGAGCATAATCATGCCTTTATAACCGGAACCGATTATTTCCGACACAAGTATTCCCTGATCTATGTCGTTTATCAGGATTTTATTGCCCGCATAATCTTTCTGTCCGACTTTTAGAGATGCCTGTCCGAGTATATCCTCAGGTTCGGACGGCATTGCAGGTTCGGGCGCCTCTGTTTGAATCGGAATGCCCTCGTTTTCATGTATAATCACACCTGATGAACCGGTCTGTTCGCCGGGAATTCCGGGTCTTTCATAGAGATATTCGATGCCCCCGATAATGTCGATATTTCCGGCGCTGTTGTCGACCACACCGTCGACTATGTCGGATGGGATGAAAGCGGTGGCAAGCCAGCCGTGACTGCCGGTTGTCATTGCCGTTTCTATCCACATGGTACGCCAGTAGGCTATAATCGGGATTGTACTGTATACAAACCATATGTAAAAAAAGGCTGTTATCACCAACAGTGATACCGCGGCAGTCGCGAATCTGCGGATGATTTTATGACCGGATTTATGATCTGAACGTCCCGGTTTATTGGATTTATTTGATTGCTGCGATTGGTTTGTCGGATTTTCCGGGATTTTATCACTTGTGTTTTTTACCGTATTTATGACAGGTCACCTCGTATTGAGTATAAATTATATGTGATAAGACCCGCTTATTCAAGTTCCGTTCCGTTAATATATAAATATTTACAAATTAATATAAATTAAAAAGCGTATTGCGGTCAGCAAACGCTTTTTATGTTTATATGTCCGAAAACAACGGGGTGGAAAAATAGCGTTCCGCGGTATCGGGCAATATCGTAAGCACCGTTTTGCCCGGTCCGAGCTGTTTTGCCAGCCGGAGCGCTGCTGCCGTATTGGTGCCGCTTGATATGCCGCACATAAGTCCCTCAAGCCTCGCCAGGTCCTTAGCCGTAGTTATGGCATCGCTGTCCGATATAATGCAAACCTCATCGAAAATGTTTGTGTCCAGATTGTCGGGGATAAGTCCGTCACCGATGCCCATCTGCAGATGAGACCCTATGTTACCTCCGGCGAGAATAGCCG
>JAQVWU010000089.1 GCA_028709565.1 Eubacteriales bacterium | reverse complement strand
TTAAAATATAACCGTTCCCGAAACACTCTTTGAATATATTTTATAATTCGATTATACGACTATATGATATATTTGTCAATTGTTAGAAAAAGTTATACCGCATTATATGCGAAAATGCAAAAACACTGCGCATATTACTTGCAAATTTCACAAACAATGGTATAATGGATTATCGTCAGTATTTTACATCAATTTAACAAATGTTAAAATAAGAGGTGAAAAATGACCGGAACGGACAAAGAGACAGGTGAACCGGTCGAAATCGAAAAGAAATACTGTCTGCCGGATAGAGTGGTTTTCGACAGGGTAAAAGAATATCTGAAGACGGCGGAGTGGGAATGCAAGATGCGGCCGATACAGAAACATACCGACACCTATTATGATACGGCGGACCGGGAGCTGGATAAACGCGATTGTATACTGAGAATAAGGGAAAAATCGGGCAGCTATAAACTGACAATCAAAAAGCCGATAACGGGTGACCTGACCGAACGCTATGAATACGAGAAGACGATTGACGGCCCCGTTTTGGACGGACACGGGGCGTTTATCGAAGAGCGGCTCGGAATCGATACCCGGGCGCTGGTGGTGTCGCTGGTGATAGAGAACAACCGTGAGACTATACTGCTCTGCGACGGGGAAGCGCGTCTGGAGATGGCGCTGGATGATATATGCTGTCGCCGTGACGGTATAGCCGCGCGGGACTACCAGCTGGAGATAGAATTGAAATCCGGCTCGCTCCGGGCACAGCTGGAGCGGCTGGCGGAGGAACTGGAGCGCAATATCAGCGGATTATCGGTCTGCAGCATTTCAAAATACAGACGCGGTCTGAATTTGACACGGAGTAACAAGAAAAACGGAGGAGACCCGAAGTGGAAAGAAGATTGATACTGATTCGTCACGGCAAGGCGGATTCCCGCGAAACGGTCCCGGATGAGACGCGCAGAGAACTGACCAAACAGGGGATAAAGGAAATTGAAAAGCTGCTGCCCGCGCTGCAGGGGCGGCTTTGCGGGCTTCAACTGCGCTTCTATACCAGCGCCCTGCCGCGGGCATCACAGACCGCTGATATTATTACCGACTACATGGAAGCAGAACCGGCAGAGCGGGCGGAATGGGTGGAAAACGGTAATTTTGAGGGACTGCTCAGTATCTGTCAGAACCTTGACCCCCACCTGACCCCGGTGGTCGTGGGTCATGAACCGCATCTGAGCGCCTGGTGCCGGCAGCTCTGCGGATATGAAATCCCCTTCCGCAAAGGGGGCGCGGTCGGACTGCGTGTCATACCGCAACCCTTGAGCGCAAAACCCGAATGGACGCTGCTGCCCGGACGATTGAAGGTCAATCGCGGCGGTGAAGCGCTGCCCGAATTTCGGAAAATACTGAGGTTTAAATGCCATGAGGTATTTGCCCGGCTGCAGAATTTTCTGGCAAATCCCGGCGACGCGGACGCGGTTCACCGGTTCCGCATTGAGGTCAGAACCTTGCGCGCCATGCTGTCCTTTATCAAACCGCTGATAAAACCCGAGCAATACGCCGACGCGTCCGATATGACCGAAGCGGTGTTTAACGTTTTACGGTTAACCGAAAACGAAGCGGAACAAGCGGAAGAAAGTTCAAAACCGATTTCATTCAAGGCGTTTACCGAAAAACGCATCGCAAGCCGGCTCAAGAAGATAAACGCAGCTCTGGACACAATAGGCGACAGCGATTACGCGGCGATTCACGAACTGCGCAAACAGATTAAAAAGCTGCGTTATGCCATTGAAGCGGTCAATCCGATACTCGGTATGAAAAGGGAGAACACAATCGCCTCTCTTAAAAATCTGCAGGACCTTTTCGGCGATTACTGTGACACTCAGCTGAATCTGGCCATTATCGGGGAACTGAGCGAGAGGGAGGACAATGACGAAATGCGCCGGGAAAGCGCGCTGATGAGCGGATATCAAATCCGGCTGGCGGAAGAAAAACTGGAAAAAATCAGGACTGTCGGGACCGTGCGTTAATCCGATATAAAACTGTGCCGGCTTATCGAAGAGCCGGCACAGTTTATGAAATTTGCTACAAAGCAAATTGTCGGATAAGACCGTCTGTCATGAAGTCGGCCAGCAGGAGCGCCTCGCTCCGAATTGTATTTGAGAGTTCGGCAAACGCCTCCGCCTCCGATGCGAACGCGCAGACCGTGTATTTGTCAAACATTGCTACATGATTATATAACAGGTCGTAACCCTCATCAGCCGGCCAATATGGATTCAATTCCTCCAGGAATTCCGCCGTTTCCAGGGAATTGGCCTGCAGTTCCAGTATGTTTTGTGCGGCGGCTTCCTCGTTTCCATAATGCTTGTTGTCCACGTAATTTACTATGATAAGTACATGGCTTTCGAGCAGCAACTCGAATATGCGCCCGTTTTGATATCCGTAGAATTCGGTTATAACCGCGCTGAGGTCATTTATCGCTTCGCCGATACGATGACGTATAAAAGGTCCGTTGCCGAATTCGCATATGACGTTTATCACATAATCCATGACCCAGATGAGCAGATTCCTCCAGAGGATATACAGGTCATCATACAGCCTCATGTAACCGCTCGTGCCAAAACCGTTTGATCTGTTCATTTATAAACCACCTGTCACTTATCCCGGCTGCCCGTTTATACAATAATATGACGGGCGCGTTGTTTTAATGCCGTTTCGGAAAAAAAGCCTTGATGTGACTGTTTGGTTGTGATATAATCAGGATGAAAAATTTAATAATCCGGAGGAGTTCAATGAAAATTACATTTTTGGGAACAAGCCACGGGGTGCCGGAGCGCGACAGATACTGTTCGTGTACATGCGTCTCAACTGCCGGGGGGCGGTATCTCATTGACGCGGGAGGACCCGTTGCCGATATGCTGATTCGCAAGGAAATCGCCCTGGCGGAGATTACGGCTATATTCGTGACACACATGCACGGCGACCATGTAAACGGACTGCCTGCCTTTACCGACCTCATTTCCTGGTATTTTAAAACCGCCGACCCGCTGATACACCTGCCCGATCAAACCGGGGTGAACGCCCTGAAATGCTGGAACGCCGCCGTATTGGGCAGCGCGGTGCGTGATATCAGATACGAAGTCTATCGGGAGGGCGTTATATACGATGACGGACATATGCGCGTTACAGCGCTCCGGTCCCGCCATTATGACCTGTCCTATTCGTTTAAACTGGAAACCGAAGGAAAGAGGGTGGTCTTTACCGGCGACCTGGCGGGTCCCGATATAGATTTTCCGCGTTTTTGTTTCGAGGAGGACTGCGACGCCGTCATATGCGAAGCCGCGCATTTCCCGACGACAAAAGCCGCGCCGGTTTTTGAAAAATGCCGCACCAAAAACATATATATCAACCATATTTCACCCCGTCAGGCGCCGAGTATAGAGGAACTGCTGGCTTCCGGCACGCCGTATAATCTCATACCGGTATACGACGGCTATGAAGCGGAAATCTGATCTATAATAATTTAGGGAGATAAACCATGCTAAACGGCAGACAGAATTATCTGGAAACGGCGAGATTCGGCAGACCCGAATACATACCTATGTCCATAGGCTTCAATGGGGCGATGTGGGCGGTCTACAAAGGCGAACTGGAGGAGGTCGTTCTGCGGCATCCCACCATATTCAACCATAAAAAGGGGTCGGTCAACTACAGCGATATGCAGTTCTCCACCGAGGAACTTGATGAAAACTATGTCACCGACGTCTGGGGCTGCAGATGGGTATATCCGCTGCGCTATATGGACGGCGTGGTTATCGGCCATCCCCTGGAAAACTTTGACGACATAGACAGCTACGAACCCCCGGTTTCTCCGTATAAGAGGGAATACGTCGCCGAGGAATGGGAAGCCGAACTGGCGGCTGTCAAACAAGCCAAACAGGCGGGGCACCTGGTCTCCGGCAGCACCGACCACGGTATCATGCTGCTGCGGCACACCTATCTGCGCGGATATGAAAACGCCATGATCGATTACGCGACGGGGGACGAACGGCTGAACCGGCTGTTGGACATGATTGTGGACTACTATTTGCCCCTTGTCGAGTATAATATTAAACGCGGAGCCGATGTTATGTGTTTCGCCGAGGACCTGGGCGCCCAGACCAGCTCGCTGGTCAGTCCCAAAACCTTTGAGAAGTGGATAGCACCTGCATACAACAGGCTCATGCAGCCCTGCCGAGACAATAACATACTGACCTTTTTGCACAGTGACGGTTATATACTGGATATCATCGACATACTGCACCGCTGGGGCGTGGATATAATAAATGCCCAGGACCTGTGCAACGGTATTGACAACCTCGCCCGGGAGATCAAGGGCAGGGCGTGCATCGACCTGGATATAGACCGCCAGTCGGTCATACCCTTCGGTACCCGGGGTGATATCGACGACCTCATCCGGGAATCGGTGACAAAACTGGGTTCGGAGCGGGGCGGTCTGATGTTCACCTGCGGCATGTATCCCCCCACGCCGCTGGAAAACGTCGACGCGCTGTGCTGCGCGCTGGAAAAATATCGCCGTTGGTGGTGGGAGTGACAAAACCGGAGACGCGACGCCTAACTAAAATAACGAAAAAGAGGAATCGGATTATGAAGAAAGTTACCGCGTTTATAATGTTTCTCATGGTCGTTTCGACAGCGGTTTTGGGTTGTACCGACAAACCGGAGACGAAAGTTTTATCGGAAAGTACAGCCGAAACCAAAACGGCGGAGAGTACCGGGGATGATGTTCTGAAGCCGGATGTGCCGCAGAGCGATTTTGACGGTTACGATTTTCGGTTTCTCGTACGCAACGCAGAGCATATGATCTTTGTCGCCAAGGATATTTACGCCGAAAGTGAAAACGGGGATCTTATTAACGACGCCGTTTACCGCAGGAATATTAAAATCGAGGAAGCCTGTAATTTTGTGGTATCGCAGAACGCGGTGCTCAATCCCGGGATCTTTATCCAGAAGATAATAAACGCCGGGGATGACGAATATGATACCTTTATCGAATCCACCGTTCAATCGGTGCAGCTGTCCAAACTGGATATGGTATACGATTTGCATGAGATTCCCTATCTGGATTTCACCAGGCCCTGGTGGGACGCGGGCATGACCGAGGAACTGTCGGTCGGCAATAAGCTCTACTGCAATATGGGCGAACTGATTATATCGGACAACGACGGCACCTGGGGGGTGCTGTTCAACAAAAATATAATGGCGAACTACAATCTTGAAAATCCCTATGAGCTGGTAAACAAGGGCGAGTGGACGATAGAGAAGATGCATGAGCTGTCTGCACAGGTCAGCGTTGACATCAACAATGACGGAAAAATGAGCATAATGGATGACAGATTCGGCTTTGCCACCGAACCGTACAACACGTTTGTCATGGTTGTCGGTGCCGGCGAAAGGATTATCACCAAGGACGAGAACGACCTGCCGTCCCTGACGATGAATACCCAGAAATATATAGCGGCTTACGAAAAAGCGCTGGCGCTGAATACCGACGAACTGTCAACCTGCAATGCTGCGAAGGTTAAGGAAACCAACGACCCCTTTTACAGCGGTATTATCCCGGCTTTCAACGACGGGCGGGTGATGTTTTATATGGGCAGTATGGCGCTGGTCCCGCTGTTCCGCGATATGAACGAGGATTTCGGACTGCTGCCCACCCCCAAACTGGACACCGTTCAGGAACAATATATTTCGACCATGAGCGTATGGAATAACGGCGCGGTATACATACCGGTTACAAACACCGATACCGAAAGGACTGGTATTGTCATAGAAGCGCTGTCGGCCGAATCCATGTATACCCTCACGCCGGCCTATTATGACCTGTCGCTCAAGACCAAATTCGCCAGGGACGACGAATCTGCGGCGATGCTGGATATTATCTTCCGCAACCGTGTGATCGACATGGGAGCAACATATAATTTCGGCAATCTGGCGGATATCGTCATGAACGCCATGCCGGACTTTTCCTCCGAATATGCCAAACGGGAAGAAAGAGCGCTGCTGGCAATAGATAAATTTATAACCGGGGAATAATATAACAATCAACACAATCATTAAAACAACGGTTCTGCATTCTTTATTTAAAATTTCATATAAACTTTTATTTCGGGATTTTATTCAAACAGCTCTTCCAGATTGATGATCTTTGTTGCCCATGAAATATCCACATTCACGTCATGCGTTGTCATCAGAATGGTTCCCGGAAATTCGTCAAGGGCGTGCATGAGCACCTCCTTTGAATAAACGTCAAGATGGTTTGTCGGCTCGTCGAGGATGATGAGATTTACCGGTTTCATCATCGCAAGGCACAACCGCAGCTTTGTCATCTCGCCGCCGGAAAGCGTGCGTACCTGATTGAAAAAATGCACCTCGTTGAGTCCGCAGGAGAACAGGGCAGCCTGCAATTCTTTTTGAGGCTTTTCGGGATAATATTCTTTTGCGAATTCTATAACCGTAATCGCGCGCTGTTTGCCCCGTTTTATACCCAGCCGCCTCCGCTCATATTTATCAAAATGGGAAAAGTTGTTTTCATAATCTTCTTCCTGTCGCAGAATTACCGATTCAATTCCTTCGCCGAACTCAATCAAACCGCCGACGGCAGGCAAATCGCCGTATATGCTTTTGAGCAGCGTCGTTTTGCCTATGCCGTTGAAACCGCTGAATACGAGCTTGTCCCCCCGGGTGACGGTCAGCGCAACCGGCGGCAGGATGGGAGAAGCGTTATAACCGACCTCAAAGGCATCGAGGGTCATGATATGCTTAGTCGCACCTTTTGAGTGTTTAAAGACAAACTGCGGTTTTATAATTTCGTCAGGCTTTTCGATGCGCTCAAGATTTTTAAGCATTTTTTTAAGCCATGTCGCCTTCGACCGTGTAATACCGCCGGTAGCCTCGGGTGAATTCTCACGTATATATTGCTCCGAACGGGCGATATATTTTGACTGCGCCGTATGCTGTTTGTCCTGCTCCGCTTCCCGCCGGTCTTTTTCTTTGACATAGAACTCATAATTGCCTTGGTATACCTTGAATTTGCGGTTGGCAATTTCCACGATTTTGTTTGACACCCGGTTCAGAAACGCCCTGTCATGAGATATGACGATATACGCAGATTTCAATCTGCCCAGATAATCTCCTAGCCAGCCGATATAACCCGCGTCGAGAAAGTTTGTCGGTTCGTCCAGCACAAGCAGGTCGTTGTCGGTAAGCAGCAGCTTCGCGAGGATAAGTTTTGTTTTCATGCCGCCGGACAGTTGTGAGACGGTTTTATCCCTGTCCGCGTCACAAAAGCCGAGACCGAGCAGCACATTGTCTATCTTACTGTCAATGCGATAAAAATCATGCTCATCGAGATGATCGAGGATGCGCTGCGCCTTTGAAATTGCCCGCATCTGCCCGTCCTCGTTAAGTTCGGGGATACCGGCGTAAAGTTCGGCCGCCTGTCTGTCCATTTTATACAGTTCGTCAAATACCGAATTGAGGTAACCGTAAACGGTGACATCGCTGCCGATGTCGGCATACTGGTCAAGATAGCCGATTTTCAGCTTATCGGCTGACTTGAACTCCCACGCGTCCGGTATGACCTCGCCGGTAAGCATTTTCAGGAATGTCGATTTCCCGCAGCCGTTCGGTCCGACAAGGCCGATACGGTCGGCGTCCGTTACCATAAGCTCCGCTTTATTGAATATACTCTTTCCCACAAACCCATGTGAAAGATTCGAAACTTCAAATATCCGCATGACCCTTTACCTCTAAAATATAATTCGTATTTTAAATCAAAAAACACCGGCAGAATTAACACCCTGAAAACAGGGGAGAAGCTCTGCCGGTGTTCCGTAATATAAAACAGACAGCCATGTTTTGCAGCCGTCCGTATAAATTCAAGCGGTAATTATCCGAAACCTACCTGATATTATGCGAGGCGCGGCTATAACGGCAAAAATGGGCAGACTTCTCCCGTGTAACCGCAACATTAAATGACGAGGTCAGTGCCATATAAAACAGCGCGCAGACCGATATATTTTTGCCGGTATCAGTTTTTGTCATTATGCTCACCTCACTTTCGTAAATTTTCTCAAGTATAGCATAAATCGCCGGGGAAGTCAAGCGAATTTTTTTGCATGTGTAAAACGATTTGCTTGATAATTAGGGTTAACTGAATGACAATTTAGTTTTGCCAAAAGGCATTATATGGATTGAATTAGGCATCCAAATAAGCTAAAACAACTCTGTTAAAAAAAGCGCAAAAAGAAGACGGAGCTTCTTTTCCATATTAAGCACGAAGAAATTCATGGCGATTAAACATTCGGTCGTTTGATCCAAATGCGCCATGATTTTACCCAGCCCATATTTACGCTTGCATACGCCAAAGACGCCTTCGATAGCATTACGGTTGCAGGCATCTTCATAAGCCTGCTTCTTAACAGCTGCTTTTTCGGCTTCTTTTACCCTGCCGAGTGGCGGACCCGATAAACGAATCCCTTTTTCTTTGCAAAACCGCCGGTTATCCCGGTTTCGGTATATTTGATCGGCAAGTATTGCTTCAGGGTAAGATCCCGTACGCCTGTAGTAGTTTTCCACAGCCTCTTTCAACAATACACCTTCGTTGAAATTGTCAAAAGAGATCTTATCGACAAAAGCAAATCCTTCTATCAAACTTATTGCGATTTTTGCGCCGAATTCTACATCATTATTGACCTTGCCTCTTACTATCGGACGTACAAACGGCTGCGACAACGAAACTATCCTATCCGGTACCGAATGTGTGCGCTCATCATACATTTTCTTTTGCTGTGAATATAATTCACGGCAGGTTTTTAACTTTTCAACCAAACTGCTTTTTAATTTGTTTAAATCCGCGCCATTTTCAATCAAATTGTCTATATGACGTAAATCTCTCTTGATATATTGCAGCTGTTCCTTGATTACCTCACGTATCTTATTCATCGGTTTTTTGCGCTGTTTTGATAAAGCGAGATAAAAAAACCTTGCACTAATTATATCATGTTTTACTCAGTTTAGCAAGTGAATTAACTACTTTTCTATAACTTTTAATATGTTTCAGTTAACCCTAAGTAGGGTTAGCTGAATGACAATTTAGTTTTGCCAAAAGGCATTATATGGATTGAATTAGGCTTCCAAATAAGCTGAAACAACTCTGTAAAAAAAAGCACAAAAAGAAGACGGAGCTTCTTTTCCATAT
>JAQVWU010000088.1 GCA_028709565.1 Eubacteriales bacterium | reverse complement strand
CCTCGGTTTGTTTTTTGCCGCGCATCGTATAAATATGAGCCATTTTTTCGCTGCTGCCCGACCGCAGGTTCTTTAATACCTGATCGTTTGTAAGGGTTCCGCTCATTACCCGGAAGAAACTCATTTTACCGACAAATGGGTCTGCGATTGTCTTGAACACGAACAGCCCCGTTTCGCCGTCAACGGCAGCGGGAGCGGGATAGGAGTCGGCAAAAAGATCGAGCATCGTCTCAATACCCCACAGATTCAGCGATGAACCGCATACGACCGGAGCTATACTGCCCGTTTCCAGACCGATTCTGACAGCCGCTTTTATTTCCGCTTCGGTAATATCTTCTTCGGCGAAGAACTTTTCCATGAGTTCTTCACTTGTTTCCGCTATCGATTCAAGCAGCATGTTTCGATAATCGTCGGCGGCGGAAATAAAGGACGCGGGAATTTCCTCTTCGGTATGCTGACCGGATTTGTCATAAACATACAGCTTCATGGTAATAAGATTGACAAAACCTTTTACCGTTCCGCCTTCAGCCGCGGGTATTAATACGGGGCTGACCGAGGTGCCGAATTTTTCGCGCAGCGATTCAAAAATCGCGTTGAAATCGGCGTCCGGATCGTCGAATTTATTGATAAAGAAAGATTTTGGAATTGAGGCGTCACCGACATAATCCCACGCCAGCTCGGTTCCGACTTCGATGCCCGCTTTTGCGTCCACCATTATAACCGAACTGTCGGCGACGCTGACGCCCTGAAGAACCTCACCTACAAAATCCAGATAACCGGGGGTGTCTATGAGGTTGATTTTTATATCCCCGCGGATGACAGGAGCAACAGCTGCCTGAATCGTAAAGCCGCGCTTTATCTCTTCAGGGTCATAGTCGCATACGGTATTGCCGTCGGTAGGCTTGCCCATCCTGTCAATACTCTTTGTAAAGTAAAGCATCGCTTCGGTCAGCGAGGTTTTGCCCGAACCGCTGTGACCAAGTAAACAGATATTGCGAATTTGTTCAGTCGTTTTGTCTATAGACATTTATCAATCTATCTCCTTTATTATAATTCTCTTTTTTATTATAATTAAATTTGCTTCATGCGATTAAGCCATTACCGGGGAAGCAAAAGACATTACACCATTATATTATATAACAAAAAACGTCCGGATGCAATAGTTTTGTGTTATATTTAAATTTAAATTCATAAAACGGTATTGTTATATTTTGTGTATGTTGACGAATTCCATCCGGATGTTGTTCGCGAGGGCCTTAAATAAATAAATTACAAAAGGACCGGCTGATAATCGGCTGATAAATATAAAATCCGGGCGGCATAAGCTTGACACAAAACACTATATATAGTATAATTCTAGAAGGATAAATCATGGGGGATAACAAAGTGATCGCAACGGTCGGTTTTGATAATGACGCATATATTCGAAGACAGTCGGAGCAGATAACCAAACGCATCGGCGAATTTGGAGGTAAATTATACCTTGAATTCGGCGGTAAACTGTTTGATGATTATCACGCCGCCCGGGTATTGCCCGGTTTTGAACCGGACAGCAAGGTGCGGATGCTTCAGAAGCTGTCGGATGACGTTGAAATAGTGATAGTAATAAACGCGGGTGATATAGAAAAAAATAAAATGCGCAGTGACATCGGCATAACGTATGATACCGATGTATTGCGCCTTATAGATGTCTACCGCAATTTGAAACTGTATGTAGGCAGTGTTGTAATCGCGCAGTATGCAGGCCAGGCATCGGCAGACGCCTTCAAAGAAAGGCTGGAGCGGTCGGGTATTCGCGTGTTTATCAATTATACGATTGACGGCTATCCGTATAACGTCAGACACATAGTCGGCGAAAACGGATACGGGAAAAACGAGTATATAGAAACGACGCACCCGCTGGTGGTTGTTACGGCTCCGGGACCGGGCAGCGGGAAAATGGCAACCTGCCTGTCACAGCTCTACCATGAAAATATGCGCGGAGTGCAGGCCGGATATGCTAAATTCGAAACCTTTCCGATATGGAACCTGTCCCTCAAGCATCCGCTGAACCTTGCTTATGAAGCGGCAACCGCGGATTTAAACGATGTAAATATGATCGATCCCTATCATTTTGAGGCATACGGGATTCCGGCGGTCAATTATAACCGGGATGTTGAAATATTCCCTGTTTTAAACACGATCTTTAAAAAGATTTCGGGTGAAAGTCCTTACAAGTCACCTACAGATATGGGAGTCAACATGACCGGATATTGTATAACGGATGACAGCGCTGTAATAAAAGCGTCATGTGATGAAATAATCAGGCGATATTTTAATACGCTGTGTGACAGAAGGCGGGGGCGGGCTTCCGACAGTTCGGTCGAAAAGCTCGAATTGCTGATGAAACAGGCGGGAATATCGGTTGATGACCGTCCGGTGGTGAAATCGGCACTGGACAGATCGTATGAAATAGGGGGCCAGCCGGCGATAGCCATACAGCTGCCTGACGGCAGGGTAGTGACAGGCAAGACCTCAGATTTGCTGGGACCCGCTTCCGCTGCCCTGCTTAACGCGGTAAAGGCGCTGGGATTTATTGAGCGTTCGGTGCATTTGATTAATCCGGAAACTATAGAACCCATACAAAAGCTTAAAACAGAGATTTTGGGCAACCGCAATCCCCGGCTTCATTCCGACGAGGCGCTCATCGCCCTATCAATCAGCGCCTCCGAAAGCGAGACCGCGCGATGCGCCATGCGTCACCTTGCCACCCTTCGGGGATGTGAGGCACATTCTACTATCATATTGGCTCAGGTTGATGAGGACCTGTACCGCAGACTCGGTATTAATCTTACCTGTGAACCCCAATACAATACAAAAAATCTTTTTCACAAATAGCTTTGCAAAAAACATTTTACCGTGAATGCCATGCTCAAAAAGTCCGGGCGGATTATTTATTCGGCGATATATATTGACAAAACCGATTTTTTATGTTATTATATTATCAGTTGATTGGCGAGTGTAGTTCAATGGTAGAATTCCAGCCTTCCAAGCTGGCCGTGCGGGTCCGATTCCCGTCACTCGCTCCAAAGAAACAAGCCGCGTCTGAAGCAAACGCGGCTTGTTTTTCGTAATTATATTATCATGAGGTCAGTATGCGCAGAAAAGACCATGAGATTAACGACTATACGGAGATTATTAAGATAATCAGCCGGTGCGCGGTTTGTCGGATTGCAATGGCTGACAACGGCATACCGTATATAATACCGATGAATTTCGGTTACGAGGCCGCGAATAATAAACTGACCCTGTTTTTTCACAGCGCTGCTGAGGGTAAAAAGATTGATATACTGAGGAAAAACAATATCGTATGTTTTGAAGCCGACTGCGGGCACCGGCTCATTGAGGGTGAGAGCGCCTGCGGTTACGGCTATCGGTATCAAAGTGTAATCGGAGAGGGGATCGCCGCTTTTATCACCGACACCGGTGAAAAGCAAAGGGCGCTGAGTCTGATTTTGAAACATCAAACGGGTAAAAGCTTCTGCCCGGGCGAAATCCCCGCGGATAATCTGACAGTCTTCAAAATCACCGTAAACACTATAAGCGGTAAAAAATGCTGACTTATTAATAACAACCCAAACCGGCGTCTCCTGCCGGTTTTTTTATTTTATCCGGATGTTTTTTCCGTGTTCTTTTCGTTTTTTTTCGGACGATGTTTCAAAGAAATTTCCGAGGCAGACAAGAGAGCGTGTGAGCGTTTCAAGTTCGGGTTCGGACATTGACCCGGTAATACCGTCAATCATATCAGTATGAAAATCTCTGTGATATCGCTCCGCTTCCCTGCCTTTTTCGGTAAGAAAAACAAAGACCTTGCGCCTGTCAAGGTCTGTTGTTTCCCGGAAAAGGTATTTCTTTTTTACCAGCGTTCTCACGGCAACCGACAGGGCTCCGGCGCTGACCGACAAGCGCCGCGCAACAGCCGACATGGTGTTGTCGTTTTCCTTTACCTGTCTGCCGACCGCTTCTATTATATGCAGTTCGCTGACCGATAAGTCACCGCTGCCGTAACCGGATACAGCGGCTTCTTCTATTGTCAGAATACGGTTATATATCCTGATGAAAAAGTCGTTGAGTATCTCTCTGCTGTTCATGGAGATTATTCCTCATCCACTCTGTGCCGCTGGATTTTTTGCGTTGTTGTCTTCAGAAACGGTGTTTTTCTTATTTCAACATTGCGTATCTGTTTATAGACGACCAGCGTTTTGTTGAGCGCTATAATCTGTTCTTTGAAATAAGCCTGAATGGCTTCGTCGGATAACAGGTTGTTTTCCGACGCCTTTTCATAATCGGGATAAATTACGGCGGTCAGCTTGATTGTATTATCACCGGAAACCCTGCCCAACACCATACATTCGCGTATAAAGGGTATATTCTCCAAATATTCTTCGATTTCCTCCGGGAAAACATTCTTGCCGCTGTTCAATACTATGACATTTTTCCGCCTGCCGGTGATATAGAGATAACCGTCTTTATCCATATAGCCGCAGTCTCCGGTATAAAACCATCCGCGGCGCGTTTTAACTTCCTCTGTCGCCTGTGGGTTTTTATAATAGCCAAGCATTACATTATCGCCCTTAAACACAATTTCACCCGCTTCATCGGATGGATCTTCCCGGTCGATGAAAACCTGTGACCCTTCAATCGGTTTTCCGCAGGAAGCCGGACGCACGACGTCGTAAGGCACAACAGATATTATAGGCGAGCATTCGGTAATGCCGTATCCCTGTTTGAGCTGTATGCCCACCGCGTCAAACCACATCACAAGCTCGGGATTCATCGCGGCGCCGCCGCAGACAATGGTTCTTAACCTGCCGCCGAGGGCTGATTGAATTTCATCGAACAGGCGCTTTCTTAAGTCCAAACCGATAAACCGCGCGTATTTGCTTATTTGTATGGCGACTGCAAGACTTTTGGCCGACCCTTTTTTTGCCGCGGTATCCATTATGCGTTTATAAATTGTCGAAACGAATAGCGGAACCAATGCAAGCATTGTGGGCTTATAATGTTTGAAATCACGAAGAGCGTTGGCAATGCTGTCATTGATGCAGATTGTAGCTCCGTAAAGCATGGGCAGCAGGATACCCGCCGTCATTTCATAGGTATGAAAAATCGGAAGCACCGAGACGAGCACATCCTCGGTTGACAGATCCACCAGTTTCGCCGACTGATTTATGTCAAAGGTAATATTGCGCTGACTGAGCATTACCCCTTTGCTTGTGCCTGTGGTGCCGGAGGTGAATATAAGCGCGCACATTTTATCCGGATCCGCAGCAACGGCGGCGGCGGACCCGGACGCAATCAGCTCATAGCCGAATGCGACAATGTCACGGTAGGTGAACATGCCGCCGGTTTTGTCAATGGCAGCGGAGGGCATACCGGCGTCCGGCAGGAGAGCGTTTTCGATTTTTATATAAGACTTCACGTCCGGCATGTTACCGCGGCTTTCCTCAACCGCTGTAACATATTTTTCAGAATATATAATGCCTTCACAATCGGCAAAATCCATGAAACCGGCGAGTTGTTCGCGTTTTATGTCATAGTCAAGGGGTACGGCAACACCGCCGGCGTTGATTATTGCAAAATATGCCGAAATCCACTCAACACTCTTTTCACTTAATATGGCAATATGTTTCCCGGACAGGCCCAGGCCATTCAGGGCTGCTGTAAAGGCTTCAACCAGACCGAGGAATTCGACAAAGGTAGCCTGATACTCGGCGTCACCGCGTCTGTATCTGAAACATGCCTTGTCGGGGAATAACGCGGCGGGTTGCTTTATAATATCTATAATATTTGCAGCCGTCATATCTCCGGTTTTTGTATAAACATTTTTAATGTCTGCCATGTAAAACTCCTTTTGTTATAGAAATGTTTTAATCCTAAACTATTATATTATATCAGCATCCGGTTGTCAATATCTATATTTATTATTATTATAGAATTACGGACATTACGGTACCGGTACAGCATAAAATTTATATTGACAAAATATATTGAATTCAGTATAATCATATGCATTGCGGTTACGGTTTCCGTGAGTTCATATAAGAAGGACGAATTGGATAAAAACATGAAAAATAAAGAAAGAATATCGTTTATAGTAAGGTTTTTACGGGGAAACGCGTGTTGTTTTTTACTTGCAATAATAACGTCCGCGCTGGTCTCGCTGCTTGACAGCGTTATACCGCAGATTATACGATTTACGGTGGATACTCTGATCGGCGGTAATAAAACGGCATTCCCGGCAACCGTTATTGCATTTATTGACCGTCTGGGCGGAAACGAGTTTCTGCGCGGTCACCTTTATTATGTGTCCGCTGCCGTGATTATAACCGCGCTTTTTTCCGCATTGTTTGCCTATCTCACCCGGGTTTATAACTCAAAAGGTTCGGAATTATACACGGAAAATATGCGCAACGCGCTGTTTAATCATATAAATAAACTGCCCTTTGCCTGGCATTCCGACAACAACACGGGCGATATCATTCAGCGCTGCACATCGGATGTGGAGACGGTACGCAACTTTGTCTCCGTACAGCTCATCGAATTGATCAGGGTGTTTTTTATCGTGATAATAGCCCTGTTCATGA
Organism: Eubacteriales bacterium; assembly: GCA_028709565.1. Taxonomy (GTDB): domain Bacteria; phylum Bacillota; class Clostridia; order Oscillospirales; family CAG-272; genus JAQVWU01. The sequence goes on along the minus strand of JAQVWU010000088.1, from coordinate 2,619 downwards.
TGTTTTCCATAGATGCCCGGGTGGCGGCGGTTTCACTGGCATTCATACCGGCGGTTATATTTTATTCGGTATATTTTCATTTCAGGATTTCATCTCAGTTCAAAGAAGCCGATGAAGCGGAGGGTGTTTTGTCGACCGTGGCGCAGGAGAATCTGACCGGTGTGCGTGTCGTGAGGGCTTTCGGACGGGAAGCTTTTGAACGGGATAAGTTCGAAACAGCCAACGTAAAGCTGACCGGCATGTGGGCCCGTCTGGGCGGCATACTCGGGGCGTTCTGGGGAATATCCGACCTGACAGCCGCGCTGCAGCTGATATGCGTATTGATGTTTTGTATTAAGTTCTCCGCGGACGGTTCGGTGACGGCCGGCGACTGTATAGCCTTTATATCGTATACCGCAATGCTGTCCTGGCCGATACGTTCGCTGGGGCGTATAATCAGCGAAATGAGCAAAGCGGGGGTGTCAATCGACCGTCTGGCATATATTTTAAATGAGCCGACAGAAGATTATGCCGACACCGCGGAGGGGGAGGGCGTCGATTTCAGTGGGGATATAGTCTTTGACAATGTCTCTTTTTCTTATAATAAAGGCGCTCAGGAGACGTTGAGCGGCGTCAGTTTTATCGCCCGCGGAGGACAGACCCTGGGTATAATAGGCGGAACGGGTTCGGGTAAATCTACGGTTGCCGCGCTGCTCTGCCGTCTTTACGACACCGAGTCGGGTGAAATAACAATCGGCGGCGTTCCGGTTAATAAAATAGGACGCCGGCAGATACGCGGCAATATCGGTATAGTGCTGCAGGAACCGTATCTCTTTTCCCGCACCCTGCGTGAAAACATTACAATCGCAATAAACGAATCCGAAAGATCGAATGATTCGGAGGTGCGCCGGGCGGCGGATATTGCCTGCATCGGCGAAACGATAGACAACCTCACGCAGGGTTATGATACGCCGGTCGGTGAACGGGGGGTAACCCTCTCCGGCGGTCAGAGACAGCGCGTGGCCATAGCCCGCACCGTAATACGCCGGACACCGGTATTTATATTCGATGATTCGCTGTCAGCCGTCGATACCGAAACCGACGCCAAAATCCGCCGTTCGCTGCGGGAGACCCTTGACGGTACCACCGTTATAATAATAACACACAGGGTGAGCTCGGTCTTAAATGCCGACAGGATACTGGTCCTTGACAGGGGAAAAGCGGTCGGTTTCGGCACGCATGCCGAACTTATGGCAATGTGCGGTTTATACCGCGAAATATACGCAATACAGCAGACTGCCGGGGTAAACAGATAATTATGAATAATACGGAAAACCGCGATTCTAAAAAAACGTCGCTGCCATTTTTCGGTCTGCCGAAGATTTATCCATATTTAAAGCATTACATAAGCAGGGTAATGTTTTTGATTTTCTTTCTGCTTGTGACCTGTTTTATCGATCTTATATTACCATTGTTTATTAAATACGCTATCGACGAGTATTTTACCTTGCAAAGGCTGACCGGCGCGGGAGTTTTTGCGCTGCTGTATGCCGCGGCGGCGGTGATACAGACCATTGCCACCGTTATCTGGCTGCGCGCCTCAATCAGGTCCGAGGTTTTCGCCGCGAGGGATTTAAGGCGGATGGGATTTAATCATCTGCAGACGCTGTCCTTTTCCTATTACAATACGCACGCGGTCGGGTATATTCATGCGCGTTTAATGAGCGACACCGCCAAGATCAGCATGCTGGTCTCATGGACTGTAGTGGACCTGGTATATTCGGCCTTTTATCTCGTCGGAGCGGTGGCCTTTATGCTGCTGCTGGACACGGTGATGACACTGATAGTGCTGTGCGTGCTGCCTTTTATTATAATTCTGGCAATATTTTACCAAAGAAGGCTGTTTACCGCCCACAGCCGGGTGCGCGAGCTGAACTCACGCATTACCGGCAGTCTCAACGAGGGCATTACCGGTGCCAAAACAACCAAAACCCTTGCCGCCGAAGATAAAATGACGGGTAACTTTGGCGCGCTCACGGGTGAAATGAGAGCGGCGTCCATCGGCGCGGCAAAATATAATTCGGCGTTTATAAGCCTTATCAGCGCTTTTTGTTTTGTCGCAATCGCGCTGGTCCTGTGGTACGGGGGCGCTGTGGCAATGGAGGATGCCCTCAGAATCGGCACGCTGTCGGTATTTATCACCTATGCCATCGCAATGGGCGACCATCTGCGCAGCTTTGCCCGGGTGACAGCTGACCTTGTAAATATCGGCGTAAATATAGAGCGCTTTACAACCCTGCTTGAGACAAAACCGGATGTAACCGATACGGCGGAGGTAACCGAAAAATACGGTGACATATTTACTCCGAAACGCGAAAACTGGGAGCCTTTATACGGCGATATAGAATTTGCCGACGTATCCTTCCGGTACCCCGACGGTGACGAATATGTGCTGGAACATTTTAATTTAAAGATTCCCGCCGGAACCCGAGTTGCCATTGTGGGCGAGACCGGGGCGGGCAAAAGCACCCTTGTCAACCTGGTATGCCGCTTTTTTGAACCCACATCGGGCACGATACTCATAGACGGGACCGATTACCGGGAACGCCCGCCGCTCTGGCTGCATTCCAATATCGGATA
>JAQVWU010000087.1 GCA_028709565.1 Eubacteriales bacterium | reverse complement strand
TCGCATAATAAAATAAAACAAAAATCGCATAAACGAAGAAGGAGTTAATCATTCTTACATCACTGATATATGTAATAGTAAATTTTATATATTATATGGTGGTTGCTCTCCAGCTATTTATGTTTATACGGGCGATACTGTCCTGGGTCATGCCGGATGAGGACAATACTTTGATACGGTTTGTGAATGCGATAACCGAACCGGTCATATATCCGGTTAGGGCATTGCTTAGCCGTATAGAAGCGATTCGCAATTTACCGTTTGACATTTCATTCATGATAACATTTTTGCTGCTGGTTATATTACAGTATATACTTCCGACCAATTTTTAAACAAACTGTCTGTCTGTTTTATTATTTAACCTGTATACCGGTATAATGGAAAAATTATTAAGCTGCAAAATTGACGATATGAAGTCAGCCGCCCTCAAGGGCAGGGATGCAGTATCGTGTTTTCTGAATCCTGAAGAACAATATCATACCGCGTCCTGTTTAAGAAAGGACGCGGATAACTGTATTTTTGCTTTTTACGGAGGATATGCGGAGGCCGAACGAAAAAGACTGTTACTGTTTCCGGCGCACCTCGAAAACGGGGATTATATCGAAAGCGTGAAAACCGCTTCGGTTGCGGCTGTGTATATACACGGCAGCGGTTATGTACGGTTGTCACATCGGTCATTTATGGGAGCCGTACTGGCCCTTGGAATCCGGCGTGACATGATAGGCGATATTGTGGTTAAAAACGAGCGGGATGCCATTGTATTTTGCGATGAAAAAATAGCTGTATTTTTATTGCGGGAAAATCCTCTCGTATATGTGGACCATGACAAGGTTGCCGTTGAACGTTGTACAATACCGCCCGATTTTGATGCCGGACGCAGATATGAGCGTGTTGCCGATACGATAGCATCGGCGAGACTTGATTCGGTTGTTGCGGCATTAACCGGTTTGTCACGGGAAAGGGCAAAGACAACGGTAAAAAACGGAGCCGTAAACCTGAATTTTACACAGATTTTCGATTGTGACGGTTATGTGAAAGACCATGACATAATATCGGTTCGCGGTTTCGGTAAATATAAAATAGAAGATATTAACACAAAAACGCGAAAAGACAGACTGCGCCTTTTTGCGCTCAAATATATATAAGAGGTGTAAAACATGCTTCCTCCGAATGAATTGAAAAATAAAAATTTCACAAAAGCCGTAAGGGGTTACAGTATGGCTGATGTTGATGAACATATCGATTTTTTAATAGAAAAATACACCGAACTGTACAGAGAAAACGACGAGCTTGAGCGCCGGCTCAGGACAACCCTCGCCAAGCTTGAGGCTATAAAGAAAGACGAGGAGTCCATACGCAGCGCACTGATAAACGCGCAGCGGGCAAGCTCAACAATTATAAATGAAGCCAACGAAAGAGCCGAGGTGGTTATACGCGCCACAAAAAACAATTGCGATAAAATTCTTTCGGACTTCAGGTCGGATATACGCGCCGAATGCGATCGCTTCCTTAAACTGCGCGCAAGTGTAGCCGCGTTTAAACAGGAATTATTTAATATGTATAACAACCATATTGAATATATCGATACTATCGGCTCAGACGCTGATGAAATCGATGATTTACAGGTTACCGAAGAATATTTTGTCCGGCAGGCGATCAAAGAAATAAAAGATGATCTCACGGCCGTATCGGAAAATACACCGGGCGAACAGGAGCAACCGGAGATACAAAGCAAAATTCAGACGGAATCGGATCAAAATGCGCCGCTTATTGCCGAAGCAAAAAATAAACCCGTTTCCGAGGATTTCGCGCCGGAAAACATCTCGGATATCAATGTCGATACCGATATCGAAGAGACAGAAACGGAAATCGAACCTGATAAAACCGATATGATTTCGGAAGACGAAGCATACGAGGAATACGGGGAATACGAGGATACCGAAGAAACGGAAGATACCGAAGAATCCGATGAAACAGAATTGACAGAAGAATACGAAGAAACGGATGAATACGAAAAAACGGAAAACAAGCAAACCGTATTTGCCGCCTCGGCTGAGCCTGTTTCGAAAAGCACCCCAAAAAAGGCCAGTGTAAAGGATACTATCCGTGAATTAAATAAAATATTTAATACCGCCGATTATGCCGATGATAACGATACGGAACATAAAACAGATAACGGCGACGAAGATTTCGGCGCGGAGGAATTTGAGGACTATAATCCCGTCAAAACGGTCGCTCCGGAAAACAATGACGTTAAAAACGATGATGAATCCGATGAATCCGATGAAGACAGAGAATACAATGAATTCATCAGGAGCATAGAAGAAGCCGCGGGCCGCAAAACGGAAAAAAACAATAAAAAACAAAAAAAGAACAAACCAAAACCGGTTTCCAAAGACGGAAACGACTTTGATTTTATATAGGTATTAAATTAATCGAATAACTGAAAAATATTAAGGAGCTCCAATCATAAAATGGCTAAGGACTATACAAAAACATTGAATCTGCCGAAAACGGATTTTTCGATGCGCGCCAATCTGCCGCAGCGGGAACCCGATATATTGAAAATGTGGTATGATGATAAGATATATGAATTGTTATTAGAAAAAAACGAAGGAAAGCCTTTATTTGTCCTGCATGACGGTCCGCCTTACGCGAACGGCAATATTCATATAGGTACTTCCCTGAATAAAATATTAAAAGATTTCATCGTTAAATACAAGAACATGACCGGTTATAAGTCTCCGTATGTCCCGGGATGGGATTGTCACGGACTGCCTACAGAGAGCGCTATTATTAAGCAAACCAAAATCGACCGCTCAAAACTGTCCATACCGGAGTTCCGTGATAAGTGCCGCGACTTCGCATCCAAATATGTCGATATCCAGCGCGAGCAATTTAAACGATTAGGTGTTCTCGGTGACTGGGAAAATCCTTATCTTACCATGCGTCCGGAGTTTGAGGCAATACAAATTGAGATATTCGGCGAGATGGCAAAGAAAGGTTATATATACCGCGGCTTTAAATCGGTTTACTGGTGCCCGGAAGACGAAACAGCGCTGGCCGAGGCTGAGATCGAATACAGTGACGATAGGTGCGAATCGATTTATGTGAAATTTAAGCTTGACAACGATAACGGCAAACTCAGCGGGTTATGTGATACCGACCGCACGTATTTTGTTATCTGGACGACAACAACCTGGACGCTGCCCGGTAACCTGGCTATTTGTCTCAACGCGGAATTTGATTATGTCCTGCTCAGGGTGCCGTCCGGCGAAACCTATATAGTCGCCGAACAACTCGCGGAAAACCTGATAAAAGCGGCTTCGCTTGAGGATTGCGAGGTAATCGCAAAGCTCAGGGGCAGTGAATTTGAATTGATGACCGCGCGCCATCCCTTTTTTGACCGTCCGTCCGTCATTTTAAACGGAGAGCATGTTACCGCCGAAGCGGGTACAGGCTGTGTTCACACCGCTCCGGGTCATGGTTCGGATGACTTTGATATCTGCAAGAAGTATGACGATGAAGGAAAAACATCAATCGGCGTGGTTGTTCCGGTTGACGCAAGGGGTATTATGACCGCCGAAGCCGGTAAGTATGAAGGCATGTTTTACGCAAAGGCAAACAAAGCCATATACGAGGACCTGAAGGCAAGCGGCGCGCTGCTGGCGGCCGATACCCTCACTCACCCCTATCCCCATTGCTGGCGTTGTAAAAATCCGATAATATACCGCGCGACCGAGCAGTGGTTTGCTTCGGTTTCCGCCATGACCGAAGCGGCGGTGGCGGCATGTGACGATATAACATGGAAACCCGTCTGGGGCAAAGATCGCATGACGGCGATGATAAAAGAACGCTCGGATTGGTGCATATCGCGTCAGCGCAACTGGGGTGTTCCGATTCCTATATTTTACTGTGAGGATTGCGGAGAGGTCATACTCAACGAATCGACGATAAAGACTGTTTCCGAACTGTTCGGCAGGCGCGGTTCAAACGCGTGGTATGAAATGGAGGCCGATGAGATATTGTCCGGGTCGGTTGTCTGCCCCGAATGCGGCAATTCACATTTCAGAAAAGAAACCGATATAATGGATGTTTGGTTTGATTCGGGTTCAACGCATGCCGCGGTGCTTGACCAGCGTCCCGAACTGCATTTTCCCGCCGACATCTACCTTGAGGGCGGAGACCAATACAGAGGCTGGTTCCAGTCCTCCATGCTGACGTCCATCGCGGCCAAGGGCGTGGCTCCTTACAGATCGATTATAACGCACGGCTGGACGGTTGACGGCGAAGGTAAGGCGATGCACAAGAGCGCCGGCAACGCGGTATCACCGGAGGAAATTATACGCGACTGGGGAGCGGATATACTGCGGTTGTGGGTTTCGTCGGTGGACTATACCAATGACGTAAAAATATCAAAGGACATTCTTAGACAGCTCAGCGAGGTTTATCGTAAAATCAGAAATACCGTTCGCATATTACTGGCAAATCTGAGCGATTATAATCCCGAGACCGATGCGGTCGAATTATCGGAGTTGTATGATATTGACAAGTGGGCGCTGTCACGGCTTAATTTATTGGTAAAGGATGTCCGGGAAAGTTATGACGCCCATGAGTTCCATTATATCTATCACGATATAAATAATTTCTGTACGCTTGATATGTCCAAACTCTATATAGATATAACCAAAGACCGTGTTTATGTGGAAAAAGCGGACAGCCGGGCCCGGCGTTCCGCCCAGACCGCCATGCACATTATATTATCGGCGCTGACACGTATGCTGGCTCCGCTGTTGGCCTTCACCTCCGAGGAGATTTGGAAGGTTATACCCCACCGCGCCGAAGACGATGTGCGGTCGGTTTTACTCAACGATATGCCGTTGTATGACCAAGCGATGTGTTTTGACGATATCGCGGCCAAATGGAACCGTCTGTTCGGTCTGCGCGATGATGTGCTTGTCAAGCTCGAAGCGGCGCGTACCGAAAAAATCATAGGGAAGTCCCTTGATGCGAAGATAAAAATCGATACATCAGACGAAAAAACATATGATCTTTTGGACGGTTTTACCAAAGCGACCCTTGCCGCCGTATTTATCGTATCGGAGGTTGAAATTGAGCAAAACAAAGATGCCGGCGGTTTTGATGTGCGTGTCTCCAAAGCCGACGGAGAAAAATGTGACCGGTGTTGGATTCATTCGACCGACGGCGAAAAAACGGAGGACGGTTATATATGTGCCCGCTGCAGGAGAATAACAGAAGGTTCGGGAATCTGATTCGGTATACGATTATTATTTTATGCGTTGTGATTTTGGACCAGCTGACCAAGTTTCTGGCGGTGCGCTATCTGCTCCCGGTAGGCGATTATCCATTGATACCCGGTGTTTTACACCTGACCTATGTGGAAAACACGGGGGCAGCGTTCGGTATGATGAAGGACAGCCGCTGGATATTTATGACCGCTTCCACAGTGGCTATTATCGGCATTTTTATTTTCCTGATAATATACAGCAATAAAATCAAGCCGCTGCTCGGCGTAGCACTGTCCTTTGTTGTCGCCGGCGGGATAGGGAATATGATAGACCGCGTTTCAAAAAAATACGTGGTGGATTTCATTAACTTTGAACTCATAGATTTCGCGGTATTTAACGCAGCGGATTCCTTCATAACCGTCGGCGCCGGTTTGATGATTTTGTATATAATTATTTACGAAGGAAAACCGCAGAAAAAAGATACCGTAACAGAAAAAAATGATTATGAAACCGGAAACAAGACTTGATGTTTATGTAGCGGAGCGCGAGGGGATTACGCGTTCCGCTTCTCAGCGATTAATAGAAAACGGTAATGTTACGGTGAACGGCGAAAATAAATCTAAAAATTATCGCCTGCGCGAGGGTGACGACGTGCGGGTTATCGCGGCCGAACCGAAACCTTCCAAAGCGATACCGCAGGATATTGAACTGGATATCGTTTACGAAGACGACTCGCTCATTGTTGTCAACAAGCCCAAGCATATGGTTGTACATCCCGCGGCAGGCAATGCCGACGGAACGCTGGTCAATGCCCTGTTGTTCCGCTGCGGAGACAGTCTGTCGGGCATCGGCGGCGTTATACGCCCGGGTATTGTGCACCGTCTTGACCGTGATACCAGCGGGCTGCTGATTGTGGCCAAAAACGATGCCGCGCATTTATCCGTCGCCGGGCAGCTGAAGTCGCGCAAACTCGGCCGCATATATGAAGCGGTCGTTGCCGGCCGATTGAAGACAGAGGAAGACACCATAAACGCCCCGGTGGGCCGTCATCCTTCCGACCGGAAAAGGATGGCCGTAACGACCGGCGGCAGAGAAGCAATCACGCATTACAAGCTGATAAGGGAATACGATACCGCCGACGGAGTCATGTCGCACGTTGAGCTGCGGCTTGAGACGGGACGCACCCATCAGATCAGGGTGCATATGGCGCACATCGGTCATCATGTGCTGGGGGATTCGGTGTACGGCAAAAACATCAACCGTTTTGAAACACGAAACGCGCTTGACGGTCAGTGCCTGCATGCGCGCACCCTTGAGTTTATACACCCGGTCACAGCCGAACCGATGCGCCTGAGCAGCGATTTGCCGGCTTATTTCAGTGAAATACTCGGCAAGCTCGACCGCATGTCGCAACTCTGATAAAGTCGGATAAGTCTATCCACTATAAAATCTTACGGAGAAAATATGCCTGTTATTAATAAAAATAAAAAAATAGTAATAGTATCCGATCTTGACGGAACTTTTTTGAATGACCTCAGTGTCCCGGCGGAACGCAATATTACCGCCGTTGAAGCCTTAAAAAATGCCGGCCATTATTTTACCATAGCCACCGGTCGGTACGCGATTAAGTGGTCGCATTATGCGAACGCGCCGGTCATACTGTGCAACGGGGCGTTTATGTTTGACCCCTTAACCGATACCAAGCTCAATGAGCATTTATTTCACGGGGAACCGCTGTATAATATACTGCGTGAGGTACACGAAAAATATCCCGCTCCCAGGGTTCGCTATACCGATAACCGGGATGTTCATTTTCTGTTTGAGAACGGGCCGGACGACATCGGCAATATGTGGTATAAGGTCGTCTGTGAAAGTTCCTCTGACGATCCGGATGAAGCAATGGCCGAATTGTCCGAAATAAAGGAATATCTGACCGAAAATTACGGAGACAGCTTTACCTATAATTTCTCGTCCCCCTGGCTGTTTGAGATATTGCAGCCCGGGGTATCCAAAGGATCGTCCTTTAAATATCTGCGTGAATATTTTAAAAAGCGCGGGGAAGAGGTTGTAATATATGCCGTCGGCGATTATGAAAATGACCTTGAAATGCTGCGCTGCGCCGATGTGCCGGTGTGTCCGGTAAACGCCCTGCCGTCGGTCAGAGCTGAGGTGGAGAACATGGGCGGTATTATTGTCAGCGACAACAACGAAGGTTCTATAGCCGACCTCATAGACAGGATAACCGGCATCATCACCCCTCACAATCCCGAAGACGCCGGGTTTGATGCCGAACGCCTCGATAAGATAGCCGTACATAATAACAAACGCATAGATAACCGCAATCTTGCCTGCGCGGCAACCCTTGTCGCCACAGGAGGAAAGGTTATACAATACGGCAGGTATGGCTGTTCCGATATTGAAAATAACATACCGTTAAAGCCCAACGCAATATTCCGTCTCGCTTCCATGACCAAACCCGTCGTTGCGGCGGCGATAATGCAGCTTTGGGACAGGGGTTTGATAAATCCTGATGATAAAATAAAGAATTTTATCCCGTCATTTTCCGATATGAAAATCGGTAAAATGGAAAACGGCAGGATTGCTACCGCGGGTTATGCCCAAAACGATATTAGGGTTGTTGATTTGCTTACCCATTCGTCGGGCCTGGGTTCGGGCGCGGTCGGGGATTATGAATTGTCGCGGACGGTGCCGCAACCCGGTGAAAAGCTCGGTGACGCGGTGCCCCGGTACGGCACCGTCCATTTGGATTTTGAACCGCGTTCCGCGCTGGCCTACAGCGGTCTGATGGCATTCGACACACTGGCATATATTGTCGAGCTTCTTTCCGGCATGAGTTTTCCCGATTATCTGGATAAGCATATGTTCGGCCCGCTGGGGATCCGTGATATCACATTCCGTCCCGATGAAGAACAAAAATCGCGCATTGTAAAATTATATGAAGCGACTGAGGACGGGCTGAAATTCATCGATCTAAAGGATCGTATTTTCGCCGCTTTACCGTCCTGTTACGCGTCGGGCGGCGGCGGTTTGCTGGGTTCGATTGAAGATTATTATATATTCGCCGATATGCTGCGGGGACACGGCCGGCGCGGAGGCGTGCGCGTATTATCGGAAAGCGCGGTGACGCTCATGCGCAGTCCCCACCAGCCGTTTTTGCGTCCGTCCGCGGAATATGCGGAAGTCTGGGGTCTGGGAATGAGGATTATAAACACCGACAATCAGGTCCTTACCAAGGGCAGCTTCGGATGGAGCGGGGCATACGGAACACATTTCTGGATTGATCCTCAACGGGATATCGTCGCGGTGTATTGCTCAAATATGACAACAGCCGGCGGTTCGGGTGCGCTGACGGCGCGTGAATTCGAAGGGGATGTAATGAACGCGTTAAACAAATAAATAAAAGCAAAGACTGAAGCAGGATATGCCGGCTTCAGTCTTATTTTTACAGATTGCCCGCGGCTGCGGCTTCGGCAGCGAAGCGGAAGAATGTATGCGGGTCGACCAGTTCAAATCGGGCTTCGGGACGCGTTTTGCGCAGCAGCTCATAGATGCGGTTATGGTCTGTGGGGGAGACCAGAATGGTCCGGAAAATATGAAAACGCTTGTTCGCAGGCTGGCGGTCGATGGCATCAAGGGCGGATTTGACGGCTTTCTCCGGAGGTGTATTCTGAACGGCGATGTCCGCGGTATGCCCCATAAAAACGGTTCCGTTTACCACATCTACCGATCCGTCATAACGGTTATAACCGACGCCGCAGTCGGCAAACCGGGAGATGTCCTCCATTTGCCTCAGGTCCGTTTCATAATGTCCGTTTATGATAAAGCCGGCCGTGTGTATATCGAAACGGCTGAAATATTTTTTGTTGTGCGCGATATACGCTGCGCTGCCGTCGGGTAAATCCGAATGGATGCGCGGTTGGTAAAGCAGCCGCGGATTGATATATCCCGCGCCGCTGTCACCGGCTTCGAAATAATCATTCTGTGTAAAATTTTCATATATAAAATCAAATGCCT
>JAQVWU010000086.1 GCA_028709565.1 Eubacteriales bacterium | reverse complement strand
GCCGAAACCGAAACGACGGCTGAAACGACAGCCGAAACCGCGGCGGATACGGAGCCGGTTGACGACGCGGTTAAAGCGAAATATCCGCTGCTGACCTCCCTGCCCGTCCTGTATATAACCCTCGACCGGGGCAAAATCTCATCGGTGGACAAAGAGACCTATGTGCCGGGCAGTTATACCCTTGTCACCCCCGACGGCGGCATATACGAAAAACCCCTGACAATCAGGGGGCGGGGCAATTATTCGTGGTGGCTGCCCATGAAACCCTATAACCTCAAACTCGGCCGCAAGACCGATCTGCTGGACATGGGCGCGGCGAAAAACTGGGTGCTCATCACCACCTTCAGCGACAAGACCCTGCTGCGCAGCTATCTGGTACTCAATCTGGCCGTCCGATGCGGCATTCGCGGAGCGGTGGAGGTACGCTATGTTGATGTCTTTTTTAACGGCGCCTATAACGGGCTGTATCTGCTCTCCGAAAAGATACAGGCCCATGAGGAACGGGTGGACATTGAGGGAACGGGCACCCTCTTTGAAATAGAGATGCCCTACCGGCACGACGACTGCTCGGCCTGTGTGATAACCTCCATGGGGCTGCACCTCATGACCGACTACCATCTGGGAGCCGACCCCGAATACATCACCGAGGGGGACCTGCTTGCCCTCAAGGCCCGTATTGACCGGGCGGAGTCCGCCATGTCGTCGGATAAGGCCTACGGCGATTATATAGACACCGATTCCTTTGTCAAATGGTATATCGTCAACGAATTCTCGAAAAACTATGACAGCAACTTTACCACCAGCTGCTATTGCTATCTCAACGAAGAGGGCAGGCTGGCAATGGGTCCGCCCTGGGATTTTGATACCTGCATGGGCAATCAGGACTCCACCGCCACAGGCACCAGCCCCAAGGGGTTCCATGTCGCCGACGCCCCCTGGTACGCGGTATTGCTTAAGAACCCCTCATTTCGCGGCGCAGTGGAGGAGATGTGGACCGCCCTGCGGGACAGGGGGGTCTTTGACGACCTGTATGCGGATATCGATGCCGTCGCCGAAGCCATATCGGAATCACGGCAGCTGACCCACGAACGCTGGCCCGACGCCCTGGGCCGCACCGATCTGCGGGGGGCCAAATCGCTCTTTACCTACCAAGAGGAGCTGGACTGGCTGCGCGAATGGACCGCGGGCCGCATCGACTGGCTCGACGACCGATTTCATACCGGATAAAGTAAAGGATCTTCAATGACCGTAGTGAGCAAAAGCTTTGACAGCTTCGTTAAAAAAATCCCCGTCAATATTCATAATAACACTAAATCGATTTTCACCGGCAGCATGGCGGTTTTTATTCCCGGTGAGTTTGTTATCGGCAGGCCGATGCGCGCCGGGGAATACCAGTTTGTAATCTGTTTCACCACTCCGCCGCGGGCAGTGATTGGCTCAAGAGAATATAGCTTTAAGAAGGGCAGCCTGATTTGTATGGCTCCCGGTGACGAAATAACGGTCTGCCCGCCGGACCGTCCTTCCCCCGTCAAATATTTGACAATCTGTGTCAATCCCGCCTACATGCGCGACATATATACGCGGGCCGGCGGAGAGGGAGAGCTTATATTCGGCAAGCCGGACAGTATATACAGTCATCGGCTGCTGGAGGGCATTGAGGCTTTGATTCGCGAGGTCTCGGATTACGATCCGGCAATCCCCCTGATGATTGAAAGTATGGAAAACCGTATTGCCATACAGTTATTGAGAGATTCCGGTGCTCTCGGCAATAACAAACCGCTTCGGAATACCGTGGGGGAGGCCATCGGATTTATCGAAACCTATTACAGCAGCAATATTACGGTCAAAAACATCAGCGACGCCGTCTATGTCAGTCCCCCTCACCTGCAGCGTATATTTCTCAGTCAGACGGGTATAACCCCGTATCGGTATGTGATGGATTGCAGGCACCGCAAGGCAAAGGAGATGCTGGAATCAACGGCTGCCCCGGTTAAAGAAATCGCCGAATGGTGCGGATTTGTGAATGCCGCCCATTTCTCGACCTCTTTCAAACAGCGGGAGGGCGTGTCGCCTCTGGTATATAAAAAGACATTTATTAAGAAATAAGCGTTATCTTATCGAAAACTATAAAAAACATGATAGCTTTTGAAAGGTAGGACATGCCCCCGTATGATATCATATTGAAAATTATAATTTTCGGAGACATGTCATGAGAAGAATTTTAATTCGAGTATTATTGATTGTCCTAACCACGGCGATACTATTGCCCGCCGGCTGCGCCGCGGAGACGGAAAGCGGGAGCGGAACAACCGGGACAGCCGATACATCCATTAACGCTTCATCGGACGCTGACCCATCGGTGACCGCCAAGGAGGACCTGTCGCTGCCTGCCGGTTATCCGAAGGAACTGCTGCCCCTCGCCGCCGACGCCGAAATAATCGATGTGAGGGAAAATCCCGCAAATAACGGTCTTGAGGTCATGTATGTAAGCCGCAACGACATTGATACGCTGCGGGATTTTTACGAGGGCGCGCTGAGGGATACCGAAGACCCCGATACAATCGAAACGGAAGACGGTTATATGATCACCGCAAACACTTCTAACGCCTGGTACACCGTAATGCTCAGCCGGGAGGCGACAAACGGCACCGCATACGACGGGATGATTTCGGTATACCTCATCCTGACCGGCATCACGGCGTAGGGACAGACTATTTTAGCATACACCTCCGAACGGTTCCGGGGGTGTATTTTTGGGTCAAAAAAGCATTGCATATTATATACGCGCATGGTATAATACGGATATACATAAACGAATTACGTTAATACGCCAAGAAAGTCAGGATTAAATAATGAAAATCTTATTTGCCGGAAACAGTATTACCCTCCACGCGCCCGCGCCCGATATCGGCTGGACGGGCAATTACGGTATGGCGGCAAGCCGCGCCGAAAACGATTATGTCTACAGGCTGTGCGACATGATCGCCGGGCGCGGCAGGATCCCCGAATCCATGGTGTGCAATATCGCCGATTTTGAGCGCGAACCGGACCTCTTCCCCCTTGACCGGCTCGCGAAGCTGCGCGATTACGGCGCCGATATCATAATTATCCGAATCGCCGAAAACACCCCCGCCGAAAAGCTTTCCGCCTTCGGGGAGGCATACCCGCGGCTCATAGAATACCTCAATCCCGACGGACGCTCCCGGGTATTTTGCGTCGGCAGTTTCTGGCCCTCCGGCGCCGACCCCCTCATCAGGACCGCCGCCGAGAGCGCAGGGGCGGTGTATGTGTCACTCGAGAGGCTGCACAGCCCGGAATACAGAGCCGTGGGGCTGTTCTCCCACGCCGGGGTCGCCGCCCACCCGTCGGACAAGGGCATGCTCGCCATTGCCGAAACAATAATTGAGGCAATCGATGCGAGCGGTCTCCTCAATCGCGCCCTGGTTTATCCGCTGCCCGACGGCGAGCGGGGGTCCGATGATTACACCGTGACGGTGGACGGTCAGCGCGCCCCCTGTTACGCCTGCCGTGTGTCGGCAATGCCCTTCAACCGCACATGGCCGGGTTGTCAGCGGCTGGCGGAACAGAGCGAACAGGCCTCCTTCGTGTATTTCGACATGTCCGCGCCCGCCGAAATCACCGTAACGGCGGCGCAGGATTTCAGCGAAGCGACGCTGCGTCCACAGTCAGCCGGCGTGACCTGTTCGGTCAGCGGCAGGACGATATTGTTTACAATAAGAAAACCCGGTCAGTTTTCCCTGGAGCTTGACGGGCGGCACCATAATCTGCATATATTCGCCAACCCCGTCGACAAATATAAAACCGGCGCCGATACGCTGTATTTCGGACCCGGTCTGCACGAGGCCGGAGACATCGAGCTGCGGGACGGACAGACCCTGTTTGTGGACGCCGGAGCGGTGGTCCACGCCTCGGTGCGCTGCGCCGACAGTTCCAATGTACGCATCATCGGGCACGGCATCCTCGACTATTCCCGCTTCGAGCGGCACGACCCCCTCGAGTGGGAGCGCGACGGGCTGATTAACCTGATCCGCTGCGAAAACGTCACCGTCGACGGCGTTATCCTGCGGGACGCCAGCTGGTGGTCAATCACCGCCTTCAACTGCCGCAATCTGCGCTACAACAACGTCAAGACCATCGGCATGTGGCGCTATAACTCGGACGGCTTCGATTTCGTCAACTCCCAAAATGTCCATGTGTCCGACTGCTTTTTACGTAACTTCGACGATGTAATCGTGCTCAAGGGCATGCGGGTACACAACATTGAGGACGGACGGGAAATTCCGCTGCACTACGAGCACATGAATCTGCAGAACTATCTCATCGAGGGTTGTGTGGTCTGGTGCGACTGGGGCGGAGGACTGGAGATCGGCGCCGAGACGGTGGCCGACGAATACTCGAACATCATCTTCCGCGACTGCGACATCATACGCAACAGCGACGGCGCCATGCGTATCCAGAGCGGCGACCGGGCGCTGATACATAACGTGCTGTATGAGAATATCCGGGTCGAATACTCAAAATACGACCGGGCGTCGGTATACCAGCACGGCGACGACATGAGCTACGCGCCGGAGGATAAACCGTCCATTCCCCCGGTTATCTGCGGCTGGATGTACCGGGGCATGTGGACACAGGATATGCTCTACGGCAATATCCGCGGCGTCACCTACCGGAACATATACATCCTAGCCGATGAAGGTCTGCCCGCGCCGCCGGTTTCTTTTATGAGCGCCGACGCCGGTCACCGCTTTGACGGGATAACGATAGACGGGCTGTATTTCAACGGCAGCCGGATCACCGAGCCCGATTTGAGGACCAACGAATTTACCGGCAGCATTACAATCAAGTAAAACCTTCTAATCTCCGCGCCGTAAACATACAAACATACAATTAATTTGCCGAAAGGAATGATTGCCCGTGAAAAAGCTTATCTCCGTCCTGCTCGTTGCAGCCGCCCTGCTCCCGGCCTGTTCGGACAAAGCCGACATAACCGACAGCCCGCAAAGCGCCGCCGCCGAAACGGTGTCCGCCGAAAGCGAGCTGTATGCCGCGCCCTATCTGCCCGACGCCGATTATGAGGGCTATGTCTTCCGCATGGTCACCGTCCCCGGCTATCCCTCCCATGTCACGGCAGAAAACGGCGATATCGTAAACGACGCCTATTACAGGCGCAATCAGATTATCGAAGAGCGCTATAATATAGAGTTTGAGGAATCGCAGGTCCCCGATTACAACACGCTGACCGTCACCTTCCGCAACAGCGCGGCAGCCGCCTCCGACGACTTCGACCTGTGCCGGCTTATCATGCGCGACGCCTTCAGCCTGGCTCTTGAGGGCTATGTCGCGCCCGTGTCGCAGCTGCCCTATCTTGATATCACTCAGGACTGGTATATACACTATGTCAACGAGGAACTGTCCATCGGCGGCGAGCTGCTCTTTGCCTACAGCGACGACTGCGTGGATACCCTTGAGGGCATGTTCTGCGTCTTTTTTAACAAGGCGCTGAGCGAACAGCTCAACCTCACATCCCCCTACGAGCTCACCGACAGCGGCGGCTGGACACTGGAAGCCTTCTATTCGGCCGCCGCAGCCGCCATTGACGACCTCAACGGCGACGGCAAATATACCCTGGAGGAGGACCGCTGGGGTATTATCAGCGAACATGACATGATTCTGCCCTCCATGTGGGTGGGCGCGGGCAAAAAAACCGTCGCCAAGGATGCGGATGACATCCCGTATTTCATCGCCCACGGCGATGAGACACTCTATTCGCTGCTCACCGACGTCTACGATTTCTGGATTACCGACGGCATGTGTTATGACAGCTTCCTCAAAATCGCCTACAATGAAAAAAACCGTATATACGCCCGCGGTTATTTTATCGCCGGCTCGGCTATGTTTATCGTCAACGGTTTCGGCACCGCCTCCCGGCTGCGCGATATGGAAAGCGACTTCGGCATAGTGCCGCTGCCCAAATACGACGAAGTTCAACAGAGCTATTACACCCGCTTGTGCGACGGCTGGCTCAACCTGCCCTTATACTGCGCCGCCGACCTGAGCCGTACCGGCGTAATTATGGAATCACTGGCGGTGGAGAGCAAAAATTATGTCATACCCGCCATATATGACCGGGCGCTGCTCAACAAGTATATCCGGGACGAAGAAACGGTCCGCATGCTGGACATTATCCAGCGCAACCGCATCATCGACCTGGGGGACACCATCTGGATGGCAGCGGTGCGGAACATATTCATGGACTGCTTCCGCCAGAAAAAACCGGAATTCGCCTCGGCGGTAGAAAAGAACGTCAAATCGGTGGAAAAAACCATCGAAAAAACTCTGGAAGCCATGAAATAGCAATAACGTCCAAAAACCTATGACTTTTTCGGGTCATAGGTTTTTGCTGTTTTTATATATTTACACTGCTTTTATAATACGATTCCTTGCTAATACGGTACTTCGTCAGATTGACGTAAATCCGCCGTCGACCTTTATATTCTGACCGGTAATATATGAAGCCTCATCGCTCGCCAGCATAACGGCAACCGGGTTCAGTTCGCCCTCATGACCGTAACGCCCCAGCGGAACGGCCGCTTTCATAAAGGCGGTGAAGGAATCGGTGTTCAGGGTATCGGCGGTCAGTTCCGTTTCAAAATAGCCGGGGCTTATGGTGTTGCAGGTTATATTGTATTTCGCCAGCTCAGCCGCGACGGCCCGGGTGAAGTTGATTACACCACCCTTGGAGGAATGATATGCGACGGTATCCATAGCGGTATTGCCGACCTGACCATAGATTGAAGCTATATTGATGATACGTCCGTATCTTTTTTTGACCATCTCGTTGGCAAAGGCCCTGGTTACTTTAAAAACGCTGGTCAGATCGGCTGCCAGTGTAAACTCCCAGTCCTCGTCGGTCATTTCCAGCACCCCCGCGTTCCTTGAAGCGCCCGCGTTATTGACCAGAATGTCCGCCTTGCCGTATTCCTTTATCACCTGCTCAACCGCCGCGGCTATCTGCGCGGTATCGGTCACGTCGCATTTTACCGGCAGGCATTTAATTCCCTCAGCCCTGAAATCCGCGGCGATCGCCTCCAGCCGTTCCATGCGGCGGGCTATGATAACCAGATCGGCGCCCTGCTCGGCGAATCCCTTCGCCATCTGCAGCCCCAGTCCCGAGGATGCCCCGGTCACCGCCGCTACCCGTCCTTTTAATGAAAACATATTCAATTCCTCCGATTTTGTTTTGTTGTTACCGAAATATTTTAACATTTGCTTCTGCGCAAGTCAAGATATACGCATGTATGCATATCATATCATATCATATCATGCATATTATGCGTAAAATAATGAATCGGATTCGTGAAATCGAATAATTTTGCGTAAACACGCTATCCTTCTTCATAAGCAGCGATGAGTTTTTCAAGGGCTTTTTCGGCGCTCTGCGATGCTTTGGCAGCCGTTGACGCGAAATCAGCTTTTTTGGATGATATGAGTTCGCGGTATATCGAGCCGGCCGAGCCGAGTATACTGTAATAGGCAAAGGCAAATTCGGTATTTACAGAGTCGTGCACGATGTCTATAACCATGGAAGACATATCATCACGCGCATATTTGATTTTGAGCGCCGTCTCGTAATAGGCGTTTATCACGGAGCGGTAGGTCTCTGCGGAGAGCGCCTCAAGCACGGCTCCGAGGATGCCGAGCGAACCGCCGGTAACCGGGATGATACCCAGATTGTATGAATCCTGCACGAAGGAGCGATATTGTTCCTGCGTTTCGTCATACTTCGGATAGGGCAGAACACCAAAATCATCCTCCATATCCCGCAGCCGCGACGCGTCAACAAAAGAGGAATTGCCTAAAAACAGCGCTTCTCCGGCGATAAACTTTAAACCGTTTATAGTGTCATCCGATTTGCCGGGGTCGTAAATCCAGCTGCCGTCGCACCAAAAGATGTCCAGCAGTTTAGGCAGCAGGTCGGCAGCCTTTTCATTGCCGTCTATAAACAGCTCAACCATACCGTTTTCATCGCGTTTTGTAAGCCTGACATCGGTGCCGAAGGCGAAGGGGTCGGTGGATGAATAGGGGCCGTAGGTAACAAATCCGAATTGGTCGTCCGTATCAACCTCGGAATTGCCGTTCAGGTCGGTATAGACGGCGTCAATGAGGATTTTCATCTTCTCCAGCGTCCAGCTGCCGGTTAAAACCAGGTCATAAAGTTCATCGCTCCCGCCCCAATAATCGGCATAAAGATTTTTATTGAAGTACAGAATACGGGTACCGAGCAGCATATTGAGAAAATAATCGCCTACCAGATAGAAACGCGTATCATAACCGATGGAAAGTTCATTCATGTAATCGGTCCACCACCAGGGCATATCAAAATCCAGATAATCAAGGGTCAGGGCGTTGGCGAAACAACCTGAAGTGGCGAGAGAGACCATGCTGTACTGCGGAGCGGAAACCAGGTCATAAACATCATCACCCGCGGAAACAAATTTCCTGATATTGTTGGCCGCGGTCGCAAGGTCGCCGGCAATCGGGTCGTATTCGAAGACGATGTTGAGCCTCTCCATTACCGACAGATTACGCTGCAGAATGGCGTCGTCCACAATTTCGCCGGTCTGTTCTTCCGGTCCCATTAAAAATGGCGGCTGTGCCTGCCCGTCATGCAGGTATATAACGATATTTTCGCCGCCGAAATCGAGGTCCTCGGGCAGACTGTCGGATATTTGGGAGCGTTCGGTTTCAGTCTCCGCGGCGGGGCCTGTGATTTCGGCGGAAGTGACATGCGCGGCGGTATTTAACGGATCGGAGCAGGCGCATGCCGCAATGAACAGCAGCGTCGCCAGTATTGAGGATACGGTTCGCAAAAAAATTGGGCGCATAGTTAACCTCCCGAACAATTGTTTTATTGTTTGTTAATACTGTTTTTGCCAATCTTATTATAACAATTTAGACATTGTATTGCAAGTCATGCAAACATTGTTTTCGGTTTGTTTACTTCCGCGGCGTAAAAAAACAGCCCGGAATCGCTTTGTATTCCGGACCGGCACGCAGTCTATATAAACAGCCGTATCACATGATATATCACCGGCATAAACATCGCCGGCAGCATGTCGCCGACTTTTATTTTTGCCATTTTGAGTATGTTAATGCCGATACCCGTTATGAGCACCGAGCCGATAAAGGACATCTGGGCAATCAGGACATCGCTGACAAAAGGGGCGACAAACACCGCCAGCAGGGTGATCGTGCCTTGATATAGGCCCACGGCCAGTGCCGAAAAGAGAACGCCGGCGCCCATGGCGGAGGCGAATATCACGGCGGAGAT
>JAQVWU010000085.1 GCA_028709565.1 Eubacteriales bacterium | reverse complement strand
AATATCCTGCGCGGACAGGGTTCGATAATCTGTCTTATAAAACCCGTTTATGAAGCCGGCACGGGGGAGATAATCGAGGGTTATGACGACCTTTACACGGTGTTGATTTCACTGACCGAATTCTTTGCAGCCGAAGGTTTTTCGGTCACCGGCATTACCGACAGCCCCGTCAGGGGCAATGGCGGGGCGATTGAATTCTTTGCGCGGCTGCTGCCCTTCGCCGGATATACCGCACCCGGACTAAACGGCATGACCGAAGCCGCGGTAACCCGCTCGCTGACTCTCGACAAATTCAAAAAATAACAATAAAAATATATAAACCGAATGAAAGGCAAGGCGCATGATAAAGCCTGTTATCGGACTGACCCCCCAGCGTGACATGAAGACCGACCGGATATATATGAACCGCCGTTATACCGACGCGATTACCGCTTCCGGCGGACTCCCCGTGACCCTCGTTCAATACGGTGACCCGGATGACATTGCCGCATCTGCCGGCCTGCTTGACGGCATACTGTTTACCGGAGGGGTTGACATCCACCCGAAGCGTTACGGCGAGGAGATACATCCTCAATGCGGTGAAATCGATGAGGAACGCGATGCCTTCGAACTGGCGCTGTATGCGGAGGCAATAAGGCGAGGCATGCCCGTATTCGGTATCTGTCGCGGAGCCCAGCTGGTTAATGTCGGAGGGGGCGGTACCCTGCTGCAGCATATAGACGGCCACTCGGGCGGCGTTCTCCATAAAATCAGAATTACCGGTCCGCTGCGTGACATCATGGGGAGCGACAGCATAACGGTTAACAGTTTTCACCATCAGGCGGTGCTGAAATGCGCGCCGTCGATGGAGATATGCGCCCAAACCCCGGAACTGGCAGAGGCGATATGCTCACCGCGCGCGCCCTTTCTCCTTGCGGTCCAGTGGCATCCCGAGATCGGCTATCGGGAAGACGAATGCTCCCGAAAACTGTTCTCCGCCTTTATTGCCGCCTGCGCGGCATACCGCGGTTGATCAGACAAATACCGAAATCGCCTGTTCGGCGACCGAGATGTCCAGTTCGTCGATATATTCCACTTCACCGTCCACACAAACCTTTGTTATGTTTTTTATATTCACCCGCCGGTATTTTCCGAATGAAATAAAATCGCGGAATTTATCGACCGGTTTGCCGGTTATGGGATTCATGTGCAGACCTTTTTGATAATCCCCGATCAGTGAAATAAACTTCGGACGCGAGACTTTATTTATAACCATTACATCAAGCAAGCCGTCATCCAATACCGCGAGCGACGCCGCACGGAAACCTCCCCCGTAAAACTGACCGTTGGCAATTGCGGTCAGCAGAAACTCACCGTCATAAACCGTTTCCTCTCCGTCTTTATCGGTCAAGGTTATAATGAAACGCTCCCCCATACGGCGAAAAAGCACATATGCCACCGCCATAATATAAGCGCCGCTGCCGGTAACCAATGGCTTCTTTTTATATCGTTCCGTGTTTTCGACCACATTGCAGTCAAAACCCATATTTATCATATTGACGGCATACCGGTCGTTGTATTTTATCAAATCGACTTTGAAAGTACCTGTCCTGTCTTTGAAATTGCGTATAAAATCGTTCCCGCTTCCCGTCGGTATGACGGTGAGCAGCGCGCTATTTTCCGCGCCGGCACGCATAATACCATTAACCGCCTCGTATACGGTGCCGTCGCCTCCGTACACGAATATATGTGTCCCGGGATTTGATATCAGCGTTTCGTATACAAAGCGTTCGCCGTCGCCTTTGGATTGGGTTTCGTAGACGATATCGTCGCTTTCATCACTTTTCTTTAGAAATTGCGCGGCTTTTCCCTTCCCCGCAACCGGGTTGAGCAGATGTACTTTATTTACTTTATTCATAGCCGGATACCTTTAGTTATTAATTATTTCGAACTATTATATAAAAACAAGATTCGGAAAGGACAAAAATTATGGCAGATACGACACAAACACTCAAACAAAAAACGCTGTCCGACTCCTATGACGCGGTAATCGCCGGTGGAGGACTGGCGGGCGTCATGGCGGCTGTTGCCGCGGCGCGTGAAGGTATGAAGGTCCTGCTGGTAGAAAAACACGGTTTTCTGGGGGGAATGGCGACGGCGGGACTGGTAAATCCTTTCATGAACTTCTATGAGAGGGGCGGTCACGGGGTACTCGCCAACTCGGGGTTGTTCCTGAGCCTGCTTGAGCGGATGTATGCCCTGGGCGGTACAACAGCCCCCCGCGCTTCATCATATATGGAGGAATTCATGAAGCTCGCGTTGGACCGTTTATGCGCCGAATACCATGTCAAACTGCTGTTCCACGCAAAGGTTTCCGACGCCGAGCTGAATAAAGGCGAAATAAAAAGCATTACCGTCTCTACCTGTTCGGGCAATATAAAACTGACCGCTCCCGTCTTCGCCGACGCTACGGGAGATGCCGACCTGAGCGCGTTTGCCGGGCTCGAATACAAACTGGGGCGCGACGAGGACGGTTTATGTCAGCCCATGACATTATGCTTCCGGCTCGGAAATGTCGACTGGACCCGTTATGACCGCAAAAAAGCAAACGCGTTGTACAATGAAATGCAGTCAAAAGGTATAATTAAAAATCCCCGCGAGAATATACTCGTTTTCAGAATGCCGGTTGACAACATAATGCATCTCAATACGACGCGCATCGTCGGACGAAACCCGGTCGACGCCGAGGATCTGTCCGCCGCGGAAATCGAGGGGCGTGAACAGGTATACGAAATGTATAAATTCATGAAGGAAAACATTGAGGGGCTCGAGGACTGCTGCCTGATTATGTCTGCTCCCGAAACGGGTATCCGCGAAAGCCGGCGCATTGTAGGACGCTACGAGATAACGCGCGAGGACCTTATCGGCACACGGAAGTTTGATGACAGGATAGCGCGGGGCACATATGATATCGACATTCATAATCCGTCGGGCAGCGGTACCGTCATTGAATCCATTCCGAACGACGATTATTATACAATTCCCTACCGTGCCCTGCTGCCGCAAAAGGCCGACAATCTGATTGTCGCGGGCAGACCGATCAGTTCTACCCATGCCGCCCATTCATCTTTCCGCGTTATGCCCATAACTTCCTGTATAGGTGAGGCTGCGGGGGTTGCCGCCGCCCTCGCGGTAAAACACGACTGCGCCTTTCCCGATATACCGGTCGATGAGATGCAATCGATCTTGACCGACCGCGGCGCGCTCATATAAAATTAAAGGCGTATTGCGTCAACTGCGATACGCCTTTTAAATACCCGTTTTTCCTGTCTTATCTGAGTCCGACCGCTTCCGCCTGCTTTATCATCTCTTTGAAGGCGGCCTCCATGGTGGGTCTGTATTCGCCCTGAACACCCGCTTCCACCGACAGCCGCCCTGTATAACCCGCTTTTTTTAGATTGCTGAAAAACGCCGGATAGTCGGCTCCGTCTCCCTCCCGGGGCATAATACGTCCGACGGGATTTGCGATATGGGCATGAACTATCATGTCACCGAAGGAAGCGAATTTGGACATATCTTCTTTTTCAACCCATATGTGGAAGTAGTCGGTCATTACCCTTATGTTGTCCTTGCCCGACGCCCTGGCTGTCGCGACCGATTGTTCGGTCAGGTTGAATGTGGGGGATTCGGCCTGCTGCAGCCCTTCCAACGCGGCTGTCAGATTGAATTCCGCGCATACCGGAGAGATAACCCGGGCGCACACATCGGCAAGCTGTTCATATACATTGTCAATGTCATATCCCTTGTCCTTGGGGAAGTTTCTGACTCCGCCGGCTCCGACCACAAGTATTTCATTGCCCATATAGCGGGTACGCGCTATGACATCGCGAAACGCCGTATATGCCTTTTCAATATCTTCATCGGTCTGGGCGCCCGCGGGATTGTAAACGCCCGGGAAAGCGAAAGCCGACGCCTCACAGCGCAGTCCGGCGTCATTGAGTGCCTTGAGATAAGCGTCCTTTTTGGCGTCGTCCGCTCCCGAAGCCTCCCATAATCCCGTCTCTACATATTCGTATCCTATCTGACCTAAAGTTCTTACCGCGTCGGGATTCATCCCGACACATGCTCCTATTTTCATGTCGACCCGTTTCTCCGCCGCATATAATTTTGGTTATTCTGTATAAAATAAAGAATGGTCCCTTTCGACGGTAAAAGAACTCAAAACCTGTATATATAAATTATACATAAAAGATTCAACGGAATAATATGCACCGGCGTATTTTAATATATTAAATTTTCTTAATATGATTGACGTCGGTATATAATATGATATATAATTAATATTTAATATTATATTTTGTAATTATAATAAAAAAGGAGACAACTTCTTATGTCATACGAAATTACATCCCCGGACGATAAATTTTCAAAAGAGGGGCTGACTTTTGACGATGTGCTGCTGGTCCCTCAAAAGAGTGATGTGCTGCCCTGCGATGTAAATCTCTCAACCAGACTTACCGCCAAAATCGGTCTCAATATTCCGCTCATAAGCGCCGCCATGGATACGGTCACCGAATCAAAACTCGCCATAGCGATAGCGCGCGAGGGCGGGGTCGGTGTCATCCATAAAAACATGTCCCTCGAACAGCAGATTGACGAGGTCGAACGGGTCAAAAGAAGTGAAAACGGTGTCATATTAAACCCGTTTTCCCTCAAAGCGCACAACTATGTCTACGAAGCGGACGAGTTGATGGCCAAATATAAGATTTCGGGTGTGCCGATTATTGACGATAACCGGCGTCTGGTAGGTATAATTACAAACCGCGACATACGTTTTCTGACCAATCATAACGTACCCATCGATGATGTTATGACAAAAGAGAATCTTGTCACCGCCCCCGAAGGCACCACGCTTGAACAGGCTCAGGAAATTTTGCGCCGCTATAAAATCGAAAAACTGCCGCTTGTCGACAATAATTTTATACTGCGCGGTCTGATTACCATCAAGGATATAGAAAAGACCAAACGCTATCCGCATTCGGCAAAAGACAGCGCCGGCAGACTGCTCTGCGGCGCCGCGGTCGGGGTAACCGGTGATGTGATAGAACGTTCCGCTTCCCTGCTTTCGGTGGGAGCGGATTTTCTTGTACTCGATTCAGCCCACGGACATTCATCCAATATCCTGCGGTGCATACATGAGATAAAGCATGCATATCCCAACTGCCAGCTCATAGCCGGCAATATTGCCACCGCACAGGCCGCGGTCGATCTGATCAAAGCCGGCGCCGACGGCATAAAGGTCGGTATAGGACCCGGCTCAATCTGCACAACCCGGGTAATCGCGGGAATCGGGGTGCCCCAGGTAACCGCAATCTATGACGTTGCCCGCGCGGCTGCGGAATACGATATTCCCGTTATCGCCGACGGGGGGGTCAAATACAGCGGCGATCTTCCCAAAGCTATTGCCGCGGGCGCCGATGTAATCATGATCGGTTCGCTGTTTGCCGGATGCGAGGAAAGTCCGGGCGAGAGCGAAATATACCAGGGCAGACGATTTAAGGTTTACCGCGGTATGGGTTCGCTGGCGGCCATGGAAAAAGGCTCAAAGGACCGGTATTTCCAGGAGGGTTCCTCGAAATTGGTCCCGGAGGGTGTTGAAGGGCGGGTTCCCTATAAAGGTCCCCTTGCCGACACGGTATTCCAGCTCACGGGCGGGCTGAGAGCGGGTATGGGCTATTGCGGATGCGAATCAATCCAATCGCTCAAGACCAACGGCAGCTTTATACGTATAACCGGCGCCGGCCTGCGTGAGTCGCATCCCCATGATATCAACATCACCAAAGAGGCTCCCAACTACAGCGTACAGGTATTATAACAAACCGCTATAACGTTTCCTCATTCGATTCATTCGATTCTTCTGATTTCCGCTTTTCCTTTATTGCCGTTATTTTTTCATCGCGAAAGATATTGATTGCCAGAATCGCGGCTATCGGCAGTAATATTATACCGGTAAAGCCGAACAGCCGAAACCCCGCGTACATTGCCATGAGGGTTATCAGCGGGTGAAGCCCGATGCTGACCCCCACTATACGGGGTTCCATAATCTGTCTGACCACCGTCACAACACCATATATTATCAGCATACCGAAACCGGTATAATAATCTCCGGTTGCCAGCAGTATTATACTCCACGGAATAAGTATGGTACCCGTGCCCAGCACCGGCAATATATCCACCGCGGCAATAAGCAGAGCCATCATGAAGGCGTAATCGATTTTAAACATCAGCAGCCCGACCAGCAGTTCGGCAAATGTAACGGTAAACATCACGGCATATGCCCTGAGATACCGCCGTCCGGCGTTTGCGGCCTGAGAACGGGCACGGCCGAATATCGGGGTAATGTCCCGGGGGAGGCGGCGCTCGATATATGCGCCGATCTCCTGATAACCGGCGCATATATAAAAGCAGGCCGCGATAAGCATGATTGTAAAAAACAATGACCGCGGCAGTATGCCGGCGGCAGCCGAAACCATTTCGGGTACCCGCGACGTAATCGACAACAGCGCCCCGTCTATCACCTCGGCTGCCGCCGACGCAATGTGTTCCTCGCCGAAGGAGATCGGTATGCGTTCGGTCAGTTTTTCCAGCAGCACCGACACCTCGCCCGTTATGATATCGGCATTTTCGCTCAGCCATGAAACCAGCCTGCCGGCTTCCCATATGAGACGGTCGGATATGATAAAGAGCAATACCCCGGCTGCGGCGAATACAACCAGCACAACAACTATGCTCACCGCTTTAAGCGATATGCGGAAGCGCCGGCATAAATATCGTATAGGTGGCTGCAGCAGCGAGGCAATCACCCAGGCTATAATAAACGGCAGAAACAAGCCAATAAGGTATTTGAGCGCAATATATAAAACCGCGGCGGCTATTATAACATACAGGCTTATAACCGCGACCCGTTTATAACCGCTCTCCGGCAGATATTTATTGTTCAAGACAGACTCCCGAATCATTTTTTGGTTTTACTTTATTATATTGCCAACCTTCCCATAACATTCACACAGGAGAAAAATTATGCACGATACCGATATGAATATCATCATTACACTTGACGATACTATCCTGGGCGAAAAGGACCGCAGCGGACTTATCGCCAAGGCGGGCGAGGACAATCTCGATGAAATAACCGACATGTTCAACCAAGCTCAATCGGCAGCCCGGCCGCTCGCATTATACTCGGTGCTGCCCGTTGAGAAAACAGACGGGAACAGCGTGACAATCAATGGTGTGACGATTAAATCACAGCTGATGCGAAACAACTTTGACGGCGTCAACCGTGTGTTTCCCTATATAGCAACCTGCGGTGCGGCGCTTGAGGAATGGTCAGCAAGCTTCACGGACGATCCGCTGGCCGAGTATTTCGCCGACGAGATAAAAAAAATATACCTGTCAAAGATGATAAGCAAACATTTTGAACATATAAAAAATACCTATCACATCAAAGGACATTTTTCCGCCATGAATCCCGGTTCAATCAAACAATGGCCGCTGTCCGGGCAGCGGGAACTGTTCGCCATATTCGGACGTGAGTATATTTACGAAAAAATCGGTGTGCGCCTGACCGATTCAATGCTCATGCTGCCCTCAAAAACGGTCAGCGGCATAGGTTTTGAGAGTGAGAGCGAATACCACAACTGCACCCACTGCCCGTTGGTCAACTGTCCCAACAGACGCGCCGAATCGGAGGTATCCGTATGACCGGCAGTATTAAAAAAATCGCATTACTCTTATTGATTGCCCTTTTGCAGGTGTCCGTGTTTTCTTGCAATAAAGGGGTAACATTGCAAAAATCCGAGACAATCGAGGGCGCGACCAACTACGTCCGGCTGGAAATGGACGGCGGCGGCATTATTGTCATCGAATTATTACCCGACATCGCCCCTATAACGGTGGCGAACTTCCAGCAGCTGGTTCTCTCAGGTTTTTATGACGGACTTACATTTCACCGTGTCATCAAGGATTTTATGATACAATGCGGAGATCCCACCGGTACCGGCATGGGCGGGGCGGATGAAACAATCAAAGGCGAATTCGCCGCGAACGGTGTTAAGAACGACCTGTCGCACCGGCGCGGCGTCGTATCGATGGGACGTAAATCCACCGGCAACGATACGGCTTCCTCCCACTTTTTCATCTGCCACGGTGACGCGACAAACCTGGACGGCAGTTACGCCGCCTTCGGCAGGGTAATCGAAGGCATGGATACGGTAGACGCGATCGCCTCAAGCGCCACCGACACAAACGACAAACCCCTTGAAGACCAGATTATAAAAAGCGCCTCTTTTATTGAGGGCGGTGAAGCATAGAAGCATAGAAGCATAATAAAGGCATAAAAAAACCGGCTGTATAATATGATATGATATACAGTCGGATTTTTTTATTATCGTTCTTCGCGGGAATAGTTTACGCCGCATGAGGCGGGCTGGGGGTTAATCCTGCGGCTGCCGACAGAGCCGGCTACCAGAACTATGGCCGTAATCAAAAACGGCAGCATTACATAGAAGGCGTTTGGGATATCCGCGAGGAAGGACAGAGCCGGAAAGGCGGCGGCGAAGTCATTGGTACGGACCTGAAACACCGTAAAGCCGCCGAATATCAATGAACCCAGAATCGCTTTAAGAGGGCTCCAGCGGGCAAATATAACCAGCGCGACCGAAATCCAGCCCTGACCGTTGATGCAGCCGTTGTTCCACACGCCGTTTCCGTTGATAAGCGAGATATAGGCGCCGCCCAAACCGCAGATGCCTCCGCCGATGATTATATTAACATATTTGACAAGAAATACGTTAATACCGGATGCGTCGGCTGCCGCCGGATTCTCGCCGACAGCGCGCAGCCGCAATCCCGGTCGCATTAAATTCAAATAAGCCCAGCAGACAACGGCTACCGCGACTGACAGATAGACAAGTATATTATGTGAAAATAATATCCTGCCAACATACGGAATATCCGAGAGATAGGGTATGGGGATCTCAGCCAGTTTTGCGGAGAAGACCGCCGACAGCTTAGGATTTCCCCCTTCCGTATGCGCGATCAGTCTTTCGCCGAAAAACACAGCCAGACCGGTACCGAATATGGTAAGGGTAAGACCTGTCACGTTTTGATTCGCCTGCATGGTTACGGTAAAGAAAGCGTATATAAAAGCTCCCAGGGCACCGCCCGCAAAGGCGGCCAGCAGCGCGGCAATTATGCTGTCGCTCACAAAACCTGCGTAGAATCCGGCAAACGCCCCCATATACATAAGGCCTTCAACGCCCAGGTTCAGGTTGCCGGATTTTTGGGTGACAATTTCGCCGGTCGTGCCGAAGAGCAGCGGGGTACCCGCTTTTATCGCCGCGAAAAGAAAGTTTATAACGGTATTTATCTGAAGCATGGCCTTTAT
>JAQVWU010000084.1 GCA_028709565.1 Eubacteriales bacterium | reverse complement strand
ATCTCGTAAGCAGCGAACTCTCCAATGTCAGGAGCGCTGACTGGTATGGCTACAATTTATTCGCTAAAACCAAGTTTAAGAACTATGAATCATTTGGAACGGTACTCGTCACCGTTGCTGACGATGAGGAAGTAGGTTAATCGTTAGATAAGAAATAACGGTTATAGGCGGGTTGATACTCGCCTATAACCGTTTATACTAATTATATCGGAGATAGAATGCAGTCTGTATTAAAAGATAAAAATGATATTAAAATTTTTATATTATATTTAATGAGGCATGTGGGGTACCCTCTTGAATTCCCGGATATTAACGATATTGTTATACAGGATGGAATTGTAGGTTATTTCGATTTCGCCGAATGTTTTGCCGAACTGCTCGATACCGGCAATTTAGCCGAAGAAAAGGTAGACGGTGTTGACTTATATTACATCACCGAACGCGGAATCCAGGTTACCGATACGCTTGACAGTAATTTGATGAATACAATCAGAGAAAAAAGTCTTAAGAACGCGCTTCGGCTGCTTTCATTTAAAAAACGCGGTGCCGATTTAAAGTGTACAGGCGAAGAACTGGAAGACGGTCATTACCGTATTACATGCATTATATGTGAACATAAAGAAGAGATTCTCCGTTTATCCGTTGTGCTGGATAATAAGACGCAATTTGAACGTATGAAAATAAACTTTTATGACAAACCGGAAATTGTTTACAGAGGCATACTTGCATTGCTGTCCGGCGAGGTTAATTATCTGCTTGAATAAATGAAACGCAATAAATTATTACTATTATATGACAACATAAAATTCAATCTGTTAAAATGTAGAAAAACGTTACGAATAAGTGTTTAATTGATAAGAATTGCTCAAATAATTTAAATTTATTTTAAAAAACTATTGACAATAATTGTTTTAATGATATAATATATACGAACTGTATTGTAAGGAGCCAAAATACTTGGATAACCGGCTTTCAACTCTCATAGTCAATGCCGCCAGCGGTGATCAAACGGCTTTTCACGAAATAGTGAATGCTTTTGAACCGCTTATTGAAAGCATTATAAAGAAATACAACAACCGTTCTTCGGAATATGATGAGGATGATTTGCGGCAAGAAGCGGCAATCGCATTATTTGGAGCTGTCCGGACATATAAAAGCGGTCAAAATGACGTGACCTTCGGATTATATGCGAAAATATGCATAAAAAATCGCATTATATCTCAAATGCGAAAAGCATCTGTTACGGTTCAGCAGCCGGAAGAAATTGATTTTGATAAAAAGCTATCAAGCGAAGAATATAACCCCGAAAATGAACTGATTGACAAAGAGAATTACATGTCTCTTTTGAATTTACTGGATAAGAATCTGTCTAATTATGAAAAAACAGTGTTTAAACTGTATATACTTAATATATCGTACAATGAGATTGCTGCAAATCTAGGCACTTCGCAAAAATCGGTAGACAACGCTATATATAGAATAAAAAATAAAATAAAAAAACTTATATAAATGTGGATTCCGTTATGATGATAAACCCGACTTTATTTATAAATATATTTCCCCACACGAATTTTCCGTGATAAAATTATGAGTTCTGTGTAATTTAGAAGTCGGTTTATACACATATGCAAAAATAATTTTCTATATATGCCCGAATAGCTTAATTCAGAGCGTTGTTATACCAAAGGTGACGGTGTCAATCCGTCTTGGGGCAAAAATTTTTTTTACGAAAGACGTAAAGCGAGGTAAAGGTAATGTTCGAAGACAAAGTTTTAAAATGCAAGGATTGCGGTGAAGATTTCGTATTCACAGCAGGTGAACAGGAATTTTATGCTGAAAGAGGATTCCAAAACGAACCTCAGAGATGCAAGATTTGCCGTGATGCCAGAAAAAATGCCGGTAAACCGCAGAGAGAATTGTTCACGACAACTTGTGCAAAATGCGGCAAGGAAGCCAAAGTTCCTTTCCAACCCTCAAATGACAGACCGGTTTATTGCAGTGAATGCTACGCCGCAATGAAGCAGCAATAAATTATAAATACGTTTATAATTGGTTATTATATATGCCTATAAATATCGGCATATAAGCTACGAGTCATGTCTAAAGAAATGCGCATCCATGTGGTGCGCGTTTTTTGTCTGATAATATAATTTTCAGAATGATTCTGCATGCTTCAACTGTAATTAATTATTTTATATATACAAAAACAAAAAAGTATGATATAATATATATGTTTATTTACTTTGGTATTTATATACAGACGATTATAAATTGATAATTCGGACGGTTTTAAATTGATGTTTGAAAATGATTCGCAAAAAAATCTGATCTACGGCAGAAATGCCGTAATAGAACTGCTTAAATCAGGCCATAGCGTAGATAAAATATTTATCAAATCAGGTGAACGTGAAGGTTCATTGAAACTGATTGTCGCGGAAGCGAGAAGACTGGGAATACCGGTGAGCGAAGTCAAGAAGAGCAAACTGGACGAGTTGTCTTCCGGCGCACATCACCAGGGTGTAATCGCATCGGCAGCGGAAAAGGATTATGTAGATATAGATTATATTTTGAACAGAGCTGACGTTTTAATGCAAAAGCCCTTTATTATTATTGCCGACGGCATAGAAGACCCCTATAACCTCGGCGCAGTAATAAGAACGGCTGAATGTGCGGGAGCTCACGGGTTGATAATTCCGAAGCGCAGGGCTGCAGGCACAAGCGGAATTGTGGCCAAAGCGTCAGCAGGTGCGATTGAGCATCTGCCCGTCGCAAAGGTTTCGAATTTAGCAAATGCTGTGGATGAGTTGAAGAAAAAGGGTATATGGATTTATGCTGCCGATACTGAGGGCACCGTATATTATGATTGCGACATGAACTCACCTGCGGCCGTTATATTAGGCGGAGAGGGCAGGGGGCTTTCGAGACTTTTACGGGATAAAAGTGATTTTATTGTTTCGATACCTCTGTATGGAAACATATCATCGTTGAATGTATCTGCAGCAGCTGCGGTTATAATTTATGAAATGGCAAGACAGCACAGAACGCATTAAGCAAATACATTTATGTAGAGGAGATTGACATGGATAAAAATAAAAATGTTGACTCACATGAAGAAAAAACTTTAACTGCAGTCGATTTGAAACAAAAATTAAAAAGTCGTCTGGATAAGCAGTCTGAGAAAGAACTGCAATTAAAACATCAGTTGAATGAGAAACAGGGCAAACATGTCTCGGATGCTTCGGATGCTTCGGATGCTTCGGATGTTTCGGATGAATCGAAAGAATCGGTTGATTTCGAAATTGAATACAAATCGGACCTGCCTGAGGAACTGGGTATTGAGGATCTGATGAAGAAGTATCTTCCCGAGAGCGATCAGAAATACGCGCGCCCGATTGAAATTGAATTGAACGCCGGAGAATCCAGTGACGATGCACAAGAAGATACAGATTTAAATGAAATAGCCGGTAAGACGGATAAGGCAACACCGGATAAAACCGATATTGAAGCGGATATTAAAACCGATACTGATAATACGGCGGCAATTCATAA
The DNA here is from genome assembly GCA_028709565.1 of Eubacteriales bacterium. Lineage (GTDB taxonomy): Bacteria > Bacillota > Clostridia > Oscillospirales > CAG-272 > JAQVWU01. The sequence continues at coordinate 5,921 of JAQVWU010000084.1, read as the reverse complement.
GCGTCAAATCAGCGATGAATCGGAATATTACGCCGACGGAATAATCAGCGACGAATATGTCGCGGATGATAACATATATGATGAGCCCGGTGATATCAATAAAATTTCGGACAATCTGTCTGAAAAACAGTCTGAGCAAAAAACCGAAATTACCGAAAACAACTTAAACAAGAAAGAAGAAAAACAGCAAACCATAACCGACCGAAAAGAGCCGGAAACCCTTGATAAAACATATCATGATACCGACATAGATGATACCGACGTAAAGCTCATGATGGCGTTTGGCATGGAAGATGAACTTGAAAAAACAGTAGGATTTGATAAAGTCAGCGAAGTTGAAGAAAAACTGGATCGTAAAAGCATAGATTACAATAAAGCCGAAGGCAAAAAAATAAAAGAAACGGTTGATTATGAATTTACAAACGTATCACAGATAAAAGATATTTTCAAAAAATATAAGTCTGATTACACAAATACGCTGATACGGCTTTTAATAGGTTTTATTATATGTATTCTTGCGTTTTTTTTCGAAAACATATCTGTGTTCGGCGGTTCATTGCCGGCGCCTGTCAGTATTGATATATTTCCCGTAGTCCACATTATGATTGACATGCAATTTCTGATTATCGGCGCAGCATTGATATACAGGCAAATATTGGGCGGAACACGCGCTCTCTTGAAGTTTAAGGCTGTTCCGGAGAGCATACCGGCTGTGTTGGTTTTCATTACGTTAGTATATCAGATTATTGCATGTTTTGCCGCATCTGATTCCGGATTGAGAATGTACAGTTTTCCCGTTTTACTTTGTGTGTTTTTGACCCTGTTATATGAATTTTTCAATCTTAAACGCGAAATATACAGTTTCAATATTGTCGCGTCAAAACGCACAAAATATGCAATTATGAGGTTATCGAACGAAGATTCGGTTCTGGAAACAGAGGCATTTAAACAACTGCCTGAAAACCCTAATATATTTAAAATTAATAAAACAATGTTTGTTGACGGTTTTTTTGCGCGTATGCGTAAAATGACGAAAAGCAACATGATGTTCAGCGGTTTAATGGTTTTCATACTGGCGGCATCGGTGATATTTTTTATTATAGATTTTATTATTAACGGAAATATGTATACCGCTGTTTCGCTTGGTTATATAACCCTGCTTATAAGTATGCCCTTCTCGGTATTGATAACAAACAGCTACCCGTTTTATAAAGCCGCAAAGGAAGCTTACGCTGTAGACAGTACCATTATCGGGGAGAGTTCGCTTCTGGAATATTCGAATATTAATGCGATATCGTTTGATGATAAGGATGTCTTTCCTTCATATGGTGTAAAGGTAAAAAGCGTTAAGGTTTACGGGGAAAACCGGATCGATTATATTATCTATAATGTAGCGAGTTTGTTTTTAAAGACCGGGGGTCCTCTGGCGGATGTATTTGAAATCGCGACCCGTGACCTGGGGCATTCCGATAATGTTGATATAATTAAGGTCGATTCCAACGGCATTGAAGCGGTTATCGAGGGTGCGCATATATATGTCGGAAAATCCGAATATATAAAAAGCAAAGGGTTCTATCTCAGGGCCGAAGCCGATGACGATGACAACGACGCCGCCGGCGAAAACAGTGTTATGTATATGACATTAAATAACGAACTTGCCGCGAAAATGTATGTACAATATATTATAGATCCTGATTTTGAATTTGTCATAAAACAACTTCATAGAATTGGCATAAGTGTCGGTATAAAAACATTTGATCCAAATATTGATGATCAAATGCTGAGTACAAAAATAAAAATATCCAAGTATCCGGTCAGGATATTAAAGTGTAAGAGCACTGCCGATATTAACGAAGTTTCGGAGCGATTGGACAGCGGTATTGTCTCCAAAAATTCGGCCAAATCGTTGCTTAAAACATTGTCGTTGTGTGATAAAGTGGTGAATATATCAAAAAACAACACAGTAGTAAAAATATTCGCGATAATAATCAGCTTTATTGTATCGTTTATAATATTTATGTTGGAGAAGTCTGTTTCGATTCCTTCGTTATATATAGCATTATATCAGATATTCTGGATTATTCCCATGATAATAATTACACGTATTTTTATTGGAAAGATATAAAGATATAAAAACAGGAAACGCGGGAGCTTGCTCCCGCTTTGTTTTTGAAAAGAGGAAATACAATGAATTATAACACAATGTTAAAAAATGTATCTAAACCCGGCCGGTACACCGGAGGTGAATACGGTCAGGTATTGAAAGATAGGTCTGAGATTAAGGTACGTTTTGCTTTTTGTTTTCCCGACACATATGAAATTGGGATGTCGAACCTGGGTATGCGAATATTATACGGGGTATTGAATAAATCCGATGACATTTGGTGTGAACGCAGCTTCGCTCCGTGGAGAGATATGGAGGAAAAACTCCGCTGCGGCAATTTACCCCTTACCGCACTGGAAAGCGGAGACGCCATAAAAGAATTCGACTTCATTGGATTTACGATACAGTATGAACTTTGTTATTCCAACATCCTCAATATGCTGGAACTTGCGGGTATACCGCTTTTAGCGGCCGAGCGAAGTGACAATATGCCCATTATTATCGGCGGCGGCCCTTGTACCTATAACGCGGAACCGTTGGCGGACTTTTTCGATTTGTTTTCCATCGGAGAGGGTGAAGAGGTATTACCGGAGCTGATGAGCCTCTATATTGAGATGAAAGACAGCGGGACCCTCAGCCGTTCGGAATTTTTATATAGGGCGGCACAGATTGAAGGGATTTACGTTCCTTCACTGTATGATGTGTCATATAATGGCGACGGATCAATAGCGGGTTATCAGCCAAAATCAGATGATATTCCGCCCAAGATTAAAAAACGCATTATAGCGGATATGGATACGGTGTATTTCCCCGAGCGATTTGTTATGCCGTATATCGAAACGGTTCACGATCGAATCGTAACTGAAGTTTATCGCGGTTGTATTCGCGGCTGCCGTTTTTGTCAGGCGGGGATGGTTTGCCGTCCGGTCAGGGAAAAATCACCTGAAGTGATATCGGACCAGGCAAAATGTTTGTTTCATAATACCGGATACGATGAAATATCACTTTCTTCACTGAGCATAAGCGACTATAGCCGGTTAAAGACATTGGTAGATATGCTGCTTGGCTGGACACAAGACAAAATGATAAATATTTCCCTGCCTTCAATGCGTGTTGACAGTTTTACAAAAGGATTGATGGACAGTGTATCTTCGGTTCGAACGGGCGGTCTTACATTCGCTCCCGAAGCGGGAACCCAGCGGCTGCGCGATGTTATCAACAAGAATATAAGCGAAGAAGAGATTCTGTCCGCATGTGCCGCCGTATTCGAAGCGGGTAAAAATCAGGTAAAACTGTATTTTATGCAGGGGCTTCCCACGGAAACCGGCCGGGATCTGGAAGGTATCGCGGAATTGGCGAAAAAAGCAATAGAGTCCTATTACACCAATCCCGCTATAAAGCGCCGAAAGCCTCCGCAGGTGACGGTCAGCGTCGCATGCTTTATTCCCAAACCGTTCACACCGTTCCAATGGGAAGTTCAGGACTCGCTGGAAACATCACTTGAAAAACAAAGGTTTTTGAGAGATAAGATTACCGATAAAAAGATAAAATTCAACTGGCACGACGCGAAGGTAAGCTGTATTGAGGGCATATTCGCACGCGGAGACCGGCGTTTGTCAGCGGTATTACTGGAAGCGCGCCGTCTGGGTATTGCTTTTGACGCATGGGATGAGTGTTTTAATTATGATTTGTGGATGACGGCTTTTGCGAATGCCGGGATTGACCCGTCATTTTATTCCGAACGCAGGTTTAATGAAGACGATATATTGCCGTGGGATATCATCGACTGCGGAGTTAGAAAGGAATTTCTTGTGAATGAACGCAGGAAAGCGTATGACGGCATCACTACCGAAAACTGCAAAGAAATGTGTTCGAATTGCGGCGCAAATGAACTGGGAGGTAAAAACACTTGGTGTCCGAAAATATAAATATAAGAATCAAGTTTGAGAAAACAGGGAAACTGCAATTTATATCGCATCTTGATTTATGCCGTACAATGAAAACCGCGATAATACGTGCGGGCATACCTGTCTGGTATACGGAAGGTTTTAATCCTCATCCAAAAATGATTTTTGCGCTGCCGCTTTCCATAGGAACAGAAAGTTTATGCGAATATATGGACTTTAAGATAACCGAAGAAATGCCGGCTGAAATGATTATGAAAAATCTTAATGATGTCACCTCCAACGAATTAAATGTAACCGATGTTTATATACCCACAACGAAATTCAAGGAAATTGCGTGGGCGGAATATATCATTAAATTCCACACCGGTGATATTCCCGACATTTCGGAAGCTGTAAATATGTTTGAAACACGGTTTATAATAAATAAACGAACAAAAAACGGCGAAAAAGAGATGGATATAATGCCCTATATCAGGCGTTTCGATATCAACACGGATACGATTAAAATTCTTTTGAGCGCGGAGAGCGACAGTTATATAAATCCCGAATATATTGCCTCAGCTGTTTCAGAGCGTCTGGGCATCTCCGATTATGATATTACCCGCTTTAATTTATATATAAATGACGGTGTGACTTTATTTAAATGATATTATATATGGAAATACATTCGACGTTCTTTATACGTCGGATACAAAGCAAAAAAATCTCGCGTGAAGCTTCAAATTCCGGTGAGTTCCGGTCTTGACTGTAAATAATCATGTTTTTAATGGCTTCATCCGTATCATATATATTTTCCGAATTGACAGTCAAAGAAACAAACCGCTTATGCTTTGACCATAAAAACATGACATTGTCAATCCCGGCATCATGGGAAACAACTGTCTCGGTCATCAAATCGGCAAAGGTGTTTATATATACATGATTGACTACCGACATACAGATTATAACTAAAATAAAAACCAGCGATATAATAAAAGCACGCATTTCATCTTACCTGTCCTAATAACCCTTCTGAATTATCTTGCTTTTTGTCGGTTCTTCCGGATAAGATGCTCGTTTCCCGCGTCATCTATGGTAAATAATAAAACACTGCCGAGTTCCGCTTTATGTGTCGTCAGTCTTTCCATAAGCCACACTTCGCTTTGCCCAATCAGATTTAAAATGCGGCGGTTTATATCACCGTCGATAATTAAAGGAAAAGAGACACCGCTGCCGGTTTTGGGAAACACCGATAATTTACCGTTCTGTTCAAGAATGGCATAATCGACATCATCTATAGCTGATATATCCTTTTGTCTGAGTTCGCCTATAAATTCATCTACGCTTATACGCTGCTTTATGAGTTCGCTTTGATCCAAAATACCCCGTTTGATTAAAAAGCTTGGCTCGCCGTCAAATAAACGCTTTAGTGTTTTGCTTTTTGTTACCAAAAAAGTGATGATGACCTCCAATGATATCAAGGTTAAAATAGGCAGAATAGCATAAAACAACGGTATGTTTATATTGGATATAGGTTGGACCGCTAATTCCGACAGCATAATCGCGGTGACAAATTCCGACACCTGCAATTCGGCGATCTGTCTCTTGCCGGTTATTCTCATGGCAATAATCAAGATCATATAAATGATAGCAGTCCTGAAAAAGATTACTAGCAAGAAATAACACCTCTTGAATTTATATAAAGGCTGATAACACTATAATATACAATTTAATCATCTTTTAAACATATTAAAAACAACTTAAATAAATACCATATGCTGTTTCTGATTATTTATTCAAAAAAAACAAAATATTTTATCAAAAAGTGTTGACAAAAGTAAAGAAACATGGTATACTATCAAAGCTGCCCCAAAGAGGGTCTCCGAATAAGGGTATCCGTCGGCAGCACCGGTCCTTGAAAATCGAACAAC
>JAQVWU010000083.1 GCA_028709565.1 Eubacteriales bacterium | reverse complement strand
CTCATTGATATAATCAACGATAAAAAAATCGAATCAGCGACGGTCTGCGGCTACAGCCACGGCGCGGCGCTGGCAGTTCTGTGCCATGAATACATATGGTTCAACCGTCCCGACCTGCGCAGCCGGCTGAACGGATACGGGTATGGCGGCCCCCGGGTCTTATGGGGTCAATCCATTCCCCGCGAACGCTGGAAAAACTTTATCCGCGTATGCAATACCGGCGATATAGTTACCCGGCTGCCGCCTAAATTGCTGGGATATCGTCATGCCGGCAAGCCGCTATATATCGGCGAAAGGGGCAAATACAATAAAGTCACGGCGCATATGCCGGAAAGTTACATAACCGAACTGGAAATCGCCGGATTATAGCCGTATTGTTATCTATATATCTATACATCCCTTTTTCTGAAACCGTCGTACCTGATTGCCACATCGGGATTGGTTTTTATAAAATCGATAAATTCCTCTATACATTTCACCGTCTCGTCGCATAAGGTATGCTCGACCTTTTCGGTTTCGGAGACAATGGTTTGTTTTGAAATGCCCAGGATTTTGAGCCACGCTTCGATAATATTGTGGCGTTTGAGCAGCGCGGCGCCTATTTCCATACCCTTTTTTTCGAGCATGATATATCCGTATTTTTCATATTTCAGCAGACCGGATTCGTTTAATTTCTGCACCATCTTTGTGGCTGACGGGGGTTGAACGCTCAGGGCGTCGGAGAGTTCATGGATTCGGACAAATCCGGTTGACGCGGACAGCCTGTATATCATCTCAAGATAATCTTCCATTGACGCCGTCAGCGCGTCATCCTCTTTTTTCATATATTCGTTGAAGGTCCGAAAATCGTTATCTCTGATAAATATCACCTCTGTTATTTCGGTGATTATGCCCGCCGCGTAAACAAATATCGCCGGATATGGACAAACCGCATAATCTGATGTAAACTGATAAAAACACAAATCAACGGAGCAGAATATCATGAACTATGACACCAAACGACTGATTAAAGACGCGCTGGATACCGGCTTTTCTCAGGCAGGCGAGCTGAATACCGCGGCGCTGGAGTTTATGCCCGAGGTACGGGATATGTGCAGCGCGGACAGGTGCCGTTCCTATAACAAAAACTGGAGATGTCCGCCCGCCTGCGGAACCATAGAGGATGCTGCGAAGCGGGCGTCGGAATATACATACGGCCTGCTTGTTCAGACAATAGGTAAAATGGAAGACGAATATGATTATGAAACGATTAAGGAAACGGGAGATCGCCATAAAACCAATTTCGACATACTTGTCGCAAAACTGAAGGGCGAATTTGACGATGTGCTGCCCATGGGCGCGGGCACCTGTACCCTATGCGAAAGCTGTTCCTATCCCGACGCCCCCTGCAGATTTCCCGACAAATCGATCTCCTCCATGGAGGCCTACGGTTTATGGGTCAGCCGAGTCTGCGAACTCTCCGAACTGCCTTATTATAACGGCAAAGACACGATTACCTATACCAGCTGTTATCTGTTAAAATAATTACAGGCTGAATTTAAGGCTGATATCCATCGCGCTCACCGAATGGGTCAGCGCCCCCACCGATATCAGGTCCACCCCGGTCCGGGCCACCTCACTCAGTCCGCGTTCACCCATATTGCCCGACGCCTCGACAATCGCCCTGCCGTTGATTATCTCAACGGCTTTTGTCATGTCCTCAATACTCATATTGTCCAGCATTATCACATCTGCGCCGCAGCTCAGCGCTTCCTCTATCTGCGCGAAATTCTCAACCTCGACCTCAATTTTCAGCATGTGCGTCGCGGCGCTGCGTGTTTTCGCGATCGCCTGCCCGATAGAGCCGGCGGCGCTGATATGATTGTCTTTTATCAGAATCCCGTCCGCCAGGTTGAAGCGATGATTCACACCGCCACCCGTTCTCACCGCGTATTTATCCAGCCAGCGCAGTCCGGGCACGGTTTTGCGCGTGTCGGTAACGGCGCATTTTGTACCGGCAACCTGAGATACGGCTTCCCGGGTCCTCGTCGCGATACCCGAAAGCCGCTGAAGGAAGTTGAGCGCCACCCTCTCGCCGGTCAGAATACCCTGCGCGGGTCCCGAAACCTTCGCGATGCAGTCGCCTTTTTCTACTGTATCGCCATCATCGAAATACGCCTCGAGCCTGATTTCGGGGTCGATTAACTCAAATACCCGGCTGACTACAGGCAGACCGCAGACAACGCCGTCCTCCTTGGCGACAAAGAAGCCCTCTGTCCGTTTGGCTTCATCAACGGTGGCAAGGGTGGTAATGTCACCGCTGCCGATATCTTCGTTTAACGCGGTGTTAATAATTTCATCGAGTTTGTATCTGTATTGCATTTTTCTTTTCCTTTTTTTATATCATATATCATTATATATAATTATACTCTTTTTTCCACAAAAAGCAACACTGCCGGACATTTTACGCGCAATTAAAACATATAGAATCCGGGTCTGGACAGCAGGGAGTTGATCTTATCCAGGGCGCTCTTTTCAATCCTGCTCACATATGACCGGGATATACCGAGCATCTCGGCGATTTCCCGCTGCGTGACCGCAGGCTTTGAACCCAGTCCGTATCTCATTATGATAATCTGTTTTTCCCTTTCGGTCAGCTCGTTTTTGATGATGGTCATCGCCTTGGCGCTCTTCACCTTGGTGTCCAGGTCATCGGCAATGGTATCCTCACAGCTGATGACGTCGATGTATGTAAGCAGATTGCCGTCATTGTCAATGTCGATGGTTTCGTTGATGGATACCTCGCAGGAACTCTTTTTCTGGGACCTGAAATACATGAGTATCTCATTTTGCAGACATTTGCTGGCGTAGGTGGCAAAGCGGGCGCCGTTTTCGATATCAAAGGAATCAATCGCCTTAATGAGACCGATTGTGGCAATCGACATTAAATCGTCCTGATTTTTATTGCTTGTGTAATACTTTTTTACAATATGCGCCGCCAGACGCAGGTTGTGTTCAATCAGTATCTCCCGCGCCTTCATATCCCCCGCCCTCGCCCTGACAAAATATTTATGCTCTTCCTCGGCGTCAAGCGGCGGGGGAAAAGCCCTGCTGCCGCTGACCTTGAGAAACAGGAAGATAAACTTGAATATCAATTCGTCAGCGCCGAAAAACATATCTATCAGCCTCCCGCAATAAATCTTTATAATATATAATATACCGCGGCTTGGTTTAATATAACATAATCGGGAAACAATATATAAAATCCTCACATTTATTTCACGTTTATTTCGAGATCATAAACATTTATGGGTCTTTTGGTTAATTTTACGCGGCGTGACTATAAAGTTCATACTGCCGACTTTACAAAACCACCGCGCGGTGATATAATGATACGGCAAAAATATATAAATTATAAACAAGAGAGGTGTCTGTATGAACTATAAATATAACATAAAATACTTTACAAGCAAAACATGGCCCATACCGGTGGCTTCAGCCATGATGCTCATCGGGCTGCTGCCGGCGGTGCTGCAGATAATGGGAGTCGGCAGAATGTTTATCACATCCTCCGGAATTATCGTTGCCTTTGCCGGCGCGGTCATTTTGTCCTTTGCCCTGGGCGGTAAGACAAGTGACGCAGAGTTTGCCGAACAGATAGAACGGCATACATCCGGCATGCAGGACGCGGCGTTAAAAAAGCTCGGCCTCGAAGACAAACATGTCAAGGTAATTCCCCTTTTTGACCCCTGCGTTATCGGCGAATATGATTTTTCCGGCAGCGAGGAGCTGCTGGCACGGCGCGGCAACGACGGAAAAATCCGCTCCACTTTTTATTCACAAACGCTGCTGCTCTTCACTGCCGAAAAGCTGTGCCTATACCGCAATCGTTTTTCCTTTATAGGCGATTACGATGAGACCTTCCTCGATGTTATTCCCTACACCGCAATCGATTCGGTTTATATTACCGATCATGAATACAAAACGGTGGTGAATAAAAAGAAACTCACCGTGAAATACGTTATATTTAACATAAAAGACAACAAAGGCACCGTTTACTCCCATCCCGCCCACAACGACGCCGATCTGGATAAACTGGTTGACAATATAACCAAACTGGCAGACAAAAAGAAAAAAGAAGCGGACGAGAGCAAATAAAAACTTCACACAACGCATAATAAATAAAATACACGGCAGGAATTTCTCTTCGCCGTGTATTTTAGTATATTTTTTTTGTTAACAGTTTATTATAGAACGGCAGTATTATTTATGTTAAAATAGTATAAACAGACTATATAAATAACGGAGTATAAGTATATATGTTGAGATACTTTATCCCGGACGCGTTTTATGACAGCATTTACGACATCGATATAGCCGAAATCAAACGCAGCGGTATTCGCGGTCTGATATGCGACATCGACAATACCCTTGTTCCCTATGAACAGGCTGAACCGACCGGGCAGGTTTCGAATTGGATCAAATCGGTGCGTGACGCCGGTATCGAAATCTCATTTGTTTCAAACAACGGAGCGAACAGGGTGGACCTATTCAATCGTTCCATGGGTTTTTTTGCCTCGTCATCCAGCGGAAAACCCTCCCGCCGGCAGCTTCGTGCCGCAATGACCGCCATGAAAACAGAACCGGGAAACACCGCCATTGTCGGCGATCAGATCTTTACCGATATTGTAGCGGGCAAACGGCTGGGGCTGCATTGTATTCTGGTCAAACCCATAAAAGAAAATATGACGGTGTTCTTTATGCTAAAACGCCTGCTTGAAAAGCCGTTTATTTTAATATACAACATCAAAAAGAACAGAAAAAAAGAACAGAGGTAAGAAATAATAATGCAAAATCGAGCGCTATTCGGTCCCGCGGGCAATTCCGACTCATTCGCTGCCGACGGTCATAAGCATACCCGTGAGGCGCCGGCATGGCTTGCCTCCCGCGGCCTGGACGCCTATGAATATTCCGGCGGCAACGGCATCAACGGACGGCCCGAAACGTTTGCCAAAATCGGCGCCGAGGCAAGAGCTCACAATATCACCCTGTCCCTCCACGCGCCCTATTATATCTCCCTGTCCTCGTTGAAACCCGAATTGCGCCTCAAGAGCATCGTTTATATCAAGCAGTCTATCGACGCTGCCGAAGCCATGGGGGCGGATATAATCGTCGTCCATACCGGCAGCACCGCCAAACAGACCAGAGAAGAGGCGGTTGAACTGACAAAGGACACGCTGTTCAAAGCAATAGAAGAGCTCAGTCCCTTCACCGTCCGCATAGGACTTGAGACTATGGGCAAACAAAACCAACTGGGCACTCTGGACGAGGTAATCGAAATCTGCAAGACCGATCCCTGTCTGTACCCGGTGGTCGACTTCGGTCATATGAACGCCCGCAACCGCGGAGGACTGTTTGCCGACGCCGACGATTACCGTCTTGTCTTTGACAGGATCGGCAGCGAACTGGGGGACCGATACGCCCGGTATCTGCACTGTCACTTCTCGAAAGTGGAATTTACCGATGCCGGGGAAAAGAAGCACCTTACATTTGAGGATACGGTATACGGTCCCGATTATGAACCGTTTATCGAGGCGATCGTCAGGGAAAATTTATGTCCGCGGGTAATATGCGAATCGAACGGCACAATGGCTGAGGACGCAGCGGCTATGAAAAAATACTACGAGTCATTTTCCAACCGAGGTGACAGGGGATAGAATAATTATGAAAATACTGATTATTAACGGACCGAACCTGAATCTGACGGGTATCAGGGACCAAAAAAACTACGGCATCATCTCCCTTGATGAAATCAACGCCCAGATAGAAAACCACGCGGACCGATTCGGCGTTTCGGTCGGATTTTTTCAGTCAAACAGCGAAGGCGATGTAATCGACGCCATACACGCCGCGCGCTCCGACTTCGACGGAATAATCATCAACCCCGCCGCCTATACCCATTATTCCTACGCCATACGTGATGCGGTGGACGCCGTAAACCTGCCCGTTATCGAGGTACATATGTCAAATGTAAACGCCCGGGAAGAGTTCCGCCATAAATCGGTTATCGCTCCCGCCTGCGCGGGACAGATCAGCGGCTTAGGAAAATACAGCTATATCGCGGCGTTGTATGCCCTGACCGAAATATACAAAAATAATTCGAAATAATCTTAATAAATTTATTGCTGTTGTGAGGTGTAATCGCATATGTGCCGTCTTGAAAAACTCAAGGATCTGCTGCCGGGGGGAAGCGACGGGCTGCTTGTCAGTTCTCAAAAGAACATCCGCTATCTGACCGGTTTTAACTTTACCGACGGATACGCGCTCGTTACCCGAAAAAAATCCTATATACTGGCCGACTTCCGCTATATAGAAGCGGCGCGCGCCGCCGCCGGCGGAGGTTGGGAAGCGGTTATGCTTTCCGGCAAACGCAGCGAACTCATCGGCGGTCTGCTTGCTCAAAACGGCGTAAAAGCGCTGGGTTATGAGGATAATACGGTCACCTGTGCCGGATATAACGCGCTGAAAAAAGATTTTCCCGATATAAACTTTGTACCGGTCGGTTCGCTGATCGAGGACATACGCGAATTTAAAGACACCGATGAGATAAAACATATCATCGAAGCCCAGAGAATAGCGGAACTCGCCTTCGATTACATACTCGGATTTATCACACCCTCCCGTTCCGAGACGGAAATCGCGCTGGAGCTCGAGTATTTTATGCGTAAAAACGGCGCGTCGTCGGTTTCCTTCGATATCATAGCCGTCTCGGGCCGCGCTTCGGCTCTGCCCCACGGCGAACCCCGGGAACGCAGGCTCGAGCAGGGATTCTTAACCCTGGACTTCGGAGCGGTATACAGGGGTTATTGCTCCGACATGACCCGCACCGTATCCATAGGCCGCGCCGACGACGCCATGAAGCATGTCTACGCGACCGTGCTCGAGGCACAGAAGGCCGCTCTGGATATGGCGGCGCCGGGAGTCAAATGCTTTGATATCGACAAGAGGGCGCGGGATATTATAGACAACGCCGGTTACGGCGGATGTTTCGGTCACGGACTGGGTCACGGCGTGGGTATGAATATACATGAAGCGCCCGGTTTGTCTCCCGGCAGCGGCGATAAAACCCTCAAGCCCGGACATGTCGTCACGGTAGAACCGGGTATATACTTAGAAGGCAAATACGGCGTACGCATTGAGGATATGCTGATTATCGAACCGGCCGGCGCGCGCAATATAACCCGCGCCCCAAAGCAGCTTATCGAAATACTTTGAATCAAAATTTATTTTACCGAATGTTACGAAAAATATTACATATTTTATATTATTATACTTGCATTGGGTACAATAATAGTATATAATTATTTATAAAATAATGAATTAATACATAAATCCGGACTTATACTATTGGAGGTATATTATATATGGTAGTTGCGGGTGACTTCAGAAACGGTGTTACTTTTGAGATGGACGGAAACGTGCTTCAGGTTATTGAATTCCAGCATGTAAAACCGGGTAAAGGCGCGGCTTTTGTCAGAACAAAACTGAAAAACGTCATAACAGGTTCCGTCGTAGAGAAAACTTTCAGCCCCAGCGATAAATTCGAAAACGCCTATGTGGAACGCAAGGAAATGCAGTATCTGTATAATGACGGCGACCTCTATTATTTCATGGATATGGAAACATACGAACAAATGCCTCTGGAAGCCTCACTGCTCGACGATAACTTCCGGTTTGTCGCCGAAAACATGATGTGCAGAATCGCTTCATATAAGGGCAAAGTTTTCGGGGTCGAGCCTCCCATGTTCGTTGAACTGACTGTTGCCGATACCGAACCCGGTTTTAAGGGTGATACAGCCACGGGAGCGAGTAAAAGCGCCACGCTCGAAACCGGAGCTCAAATTAAAGTCCCGTTATTCATTGAAATCGGAGAAAAACTCCGTATCGATACCAGAACCGGCGAATACATCGAGCGCGCCTGAGATTAGACAAGAATAAAAGAAATGAGGAGAAAATTATGACCATCAAGGAAAAAGTCGCATATGTCAAAGGTCTTATGGAAGGAATGAATTTTGACGTATCCGACAATACCGGCAAACTGATCAAAGCCATAACCGAAACCCTTGACATTATGGCAGCCGAAATTGAAGACATTACCCTCGACATTGACGCTCTGAACGAATATACCGATGAAATCGACCATGATCTCGGCGAAATGGAAAAAATCGTTCTCTGCGACTGCGATAACGCTGATGATGATGACGATGATGATGATTTTGACTACGATGACGATGATGAATTTGATTTTGACGATGACGATTTCGATTACGACGATGAATTTGATTTCGACGATGACGACGATGATGATGACGATGACGAAGACGACGACGATGACGACGACGATGACGAAGAGTTCGTTGAGGTCGTGTGTCCCGAATGCGGAGATATCATATATTGCGACAGTTCACTCGAAGGGGAAAAAATCAAATGCCCCGGCTGTGACAAACCGGTAAAATTCGATAAGAAATAACATCACTTAAAAAAGTCTTCCGGGAGAAGGCTTTTTTAAGGGCAATTTGTAACGAATATTAAAATATTTCTGAAAACTATTGTAATTAAGGTAATTTTGAGTTAAAATATAATGAATAAAATCTATATTAAAAATCGGAGGATATAAAATAATGGCAGTAAGAGTTGCTATAAACGGATTCGGCCGTATCGGCCGTCTCGCATTTCGTCAGATGTTCGGACTGGAAGGCTATGATATAGTCGCCATCAACGACCTTACCAGCCCGGAAATGCTGGCCCATCTTTTAAAATACGATTCCGCTCAGGGACGCTATCTCGGTCATACCGTTGACGTTACCGAAAACTCCATCGTGGTTGACGGCAAGGAAATCATTATATACAAGGAAAAGGACGCCAACAACCTGCCCTGGGGAGAACTTGCGGTAGACGTCGTTCTTGAGTGCACCGGCTTTTATACCTCAAAAGCAAAATCACAGGCGCATATCAACGCGGGTGCGAAGAAGGTCGTTATATCGGCTCCCGCCGGCGATGACCTGCCTACCGTCGTGTTCGGCGTCAACGAAAAAATATTAAAAGCCGACGACACAATCATTTCGGCTGCCTCCTGCACCACCAACTGCCTGGCGCCCATGGCAAAGGCGCTCAACGATTACGCGCCCATTGAAAGCGGCATTATGACCACCATTCACGCCTACACGGGAGACCAGATGACCCTTGACGGACCTCACGCAAAGGGTGACCTCCGCCGCGCCCGCGCCGCAGCCGTAAATATCGTTCCCAACTCAACCGGCGCCGCCAAGGCTATCGGGCTTGTAATTCCCGAACTCAACGGCAAACTGATAGGTTCGGCTCAGCGCGTACCCGTATGCACAGGTTCGACCACAATCCTTGTAGCCGTGGTCAAGGGACAGAATATCACCAAGGACAGCGTCAACGCCGCGATGAAAGCCGCCGCCGACGATTCCTACGGATATAACGTGGATCAGATCGTTTCCACCGATGTTATAGGCATGACCTACGGTTC